>CALMWD010000031.1 GCA_937873105.1 uncultured Rhodanobacteraceae bacterium | reverse complement strand
GCCCCGCGGGGCGCCCCCCGCTTCGCTAAACTCGCGGGATGGAAACGCCCGCACGCAGCACCAAGTTCACCCTGAAATCGGCCGCCGACATCGCCCGAATGCGCGAGGCCGGCCGGCTCGCGGCCGACGTGCTCGACATGATCGGCGAACACGTCAAGCCCGGCATCAGCACGGAAGAGCTTGATCGCCTCTGCCACGAGTACATCGTGAACGTGCAGAAGGCGGTGCCGGCCAACCTCGGCTACAAGGGATTTCCGAAGGTCATCTGCACCTCGGTCAACAACGTCATCTGCCACGGCATCCCGAGCGCGTCCAAGGTGCTGAAGGACGGCGACATCATCAATATCGATGTCACCGTCATCAAGGACGGCTGGCACGGCGACACCAGCCGCATGTATTACGCCGGCACCCCGCCGGTGCTGGCGAAGCGCCTGGTCGACGTGACCTTCGAAGCGATGTGGCGCGGCATCCGCACGGTTCGGCCGGGCTCGACGCTCGGCGACATCGGCCACGCCATCCAGAGTTTCGCGGAGGCGCAGCGATTCTCGGTCGTGCGCGAATATTGCGGGCACGGCATCGGGCAGGTCTATCACGAGGATCCGCAGGTCCTGCACTACGGCAAGGCGGGCACCGGCCCGGTGCTGCGCGAGGGCATGACCTTCACGATCGAACCCATGATCAATGCCGGCGCCCCCGGCACCCGGCTGATGCCGGACGGCTGGACCGTGGTCACGCGCGACCGCTCGCTGTCGGCGCAGTGGGAACACACCATCGCGGTGACCGCCGACGGCTACGAGGTGCTGACGCTCGGCGCTGCGGACCGGACGGCGGCATGAGCGAGGCGCGCGGCAACGATCCTGCCGCGCCCGCGGCCTTCGTCGCCTCGCAGTGGCGCGAGCGCCTGCGCCGCAAGCAATTCGAGGACGAGGCCGGGTTCGCGCTCGGCACGCCCGCCGAGCAGCTGATTGCGGCTCGCGCCGAACGTGTCGACGAGGCCCTGCGCGCCGCCTATGCCGCCGAGCTGGACGGCCGCGACGGCCTGGTCTTGGCGGCGACCGGCGGTTACGGTCGCGGCGAGCTGTATCCGCAGTCCGACATCGACCTGCTGCTGGTCGTCGATCGCGACGACGACGCCACCCATGTCGCGATCGAACGCTTCCTGGCGGCGATCTGGAACATCGGCCTCACGGTCAGCCACATCACCCGCACTTCCGAACAATGCGTGCGCATCGGCGGCGAGGACCTGTCCTCGGCCACGGCGATGTTCGAATCGCGTCATCTCGCCGGCGATCCGGCCCTGCTCGCGAAGGTGCTGGCCGATCTCGACACGCACCGGATCTGGCCGGCGCGCGCCTTCTTCGAGGCCAAGCGCGACGAACTGCGCGCCCGCCATGCCCGCTTCAACGACACCGCGTTCAACCTCGAACCCAACCTCAAGGAAGGCCCGGGCGCGATCCGCGACCTCGATACCCTGGGCTGGATGGCGCGCCGTTGCTTTGGCGTCGCGCGCTTGCAGGACCTGGCCGCCGCCGGCCTCGCCAACGCCGCCGACCAGGTCGCGCTGGAACGCGCCCGCAGCGTGCTCGCCCGCCTGCGCTACGGCCTGCACCGCCTGGTGCAGCGCAAGGAGGAACGCCTGCTGTTCGACCATCAACGCGAACTCGCCAAGCTGTTCGGCTATGCCGACCAGCACAGCGAGAACCTGGCCGTCGAACAGCTGATGCAGGGCTTCTTCCGGGCCGCGTCCAGCGTGCGCCGCATCACCCAGCGCCTGCTGCTGGACTGGGAGGAGCGGCTCGCGCCCGAAGCTTCACCGACCCTGTGGTTCGAGGACGACTTCGGCCTGCGCCGCGGCCGCCTCGTGCATCGCGATCCCGGCGCGATCGCGGCGAGCATCGCCGGCGCCTTGCAGGCCTGTCGCCGCCTGGCGATGACGCCCGCGGCCGAGGGCTTCCACCCGGAACTGGCTTCGGCGATCCAGGCCGCGGTGCCGGGCTACCAATGCGGCGACGCGGCCGACGATGGCGTCGGCCATTTCCTCGCCATCCTCAAGCAGCCGCTGCGTGCGGTGCGCGTGCTGCGCGCCATGGCCGACCTCGACCTGCTCGGGCGCCTGATCCCGGCCTTCGAACGCGTGACCGGGCGCATGCAATACGACATGTTCCACGCCTATACGGTCGACCAGCACACGCTGCGCGTGCTCGACCATGTCGCGCGTTTCGCCGATCCCGCGACCGCGGAATCGTTGCCGCTCGCGGTCGAGGTGCGCGCGCGCCTGCGCAAGCCGGAACTGCTGCTGCTCGCCGGCCTGTTCCACGACATCGCCAAGGGCCGCGGCGGCGACCATTCCGAACTCGGCGAGCGCGATGCCCGCGAATTCGCGCGCTGGCTGGCGTTGTCGCCGTCGGATGCCGACCTCGTCGCCTGGCTGGTGCGCCATCACCTCGACATGTCGATCACGGCGCAGAAGCAGGACATCGGCGATCCGGCGGTCGTGCATCGTTTCGCCAGCCTGGTCGCCGACTGGGAGCGCCTCGACTACCTGTACCTGCTCACCGTCGCCGACATTTCCGGGACCAGTCCGAAGCTGTGGAATGCCTGGAAGGACCGGCTGCTCGCCGACCTCTACAACGCCACGCGTTACGCGCTGCGCCGCGGTCTCGAACATCCGGTGCACAGCCGCGAGCGCGCCGCCGAGACGCTCGGTCAGGCGCGCGAACTGCTGCAGGCGCACGGCGGCGACGTGGCCGCCGCCGACCAAGTCTGGGCCGACTATCCCGAGGACAGCGTGCTGCGCTTCTCGCCGGCGCAACTGGCCTGGCAGGCCGAACAGGTGCTCGCGCATGCCGGGGCGGCGCCTGCGCGCGTCGCCATCCGCAGCGACGAGGGCGGCAGCGAACTGCTGGTGATCTCGCGCGACCGCGACGGCCTGTTCGCCACGATCACGGCCGTGCTCGACCGCATGCAGATCAACGTGCACGACGCGCGTATCGTCACCACGCGCGACGGCCGCGTCCTCGACACCTTCCAGATCCTCGACGCGCAGGGCCAGCCGCTGGCCGAAGCCGCGCGTCGCGACGACCTGTGCCGGCGCCTCGCCGACGAACTGGCCAAGCCGGCGCTGAACCTGACCCCGGCGCGGCGCGCCTGGTCGCGCCAGCAGAAACATTTCCACGTGCCCTTGCGCGTCGAATTCGGCGAGCGCGACGGCGGCGCGCGCACCCAGCTCGCCCTGGTCTGTTCCGACCGGCCCGGCCTGCTCGCGCACGTCGCCCAGGCCTTCCGCGCCTGCGGCGTGCGCGTGCACGATGCCCGCATCGCCACCTTCGGCGAGCGCGTCGAGGACTTCTTCGTGCTGTCCGACGAACACGACCGCGCGCTCGACGCCGCCGCGACCCAGGCGCTGGAACGTACCCTGGCCCATGAACTGGCACCCCTGAGATGAACAACTTGCAGAACATGATCGAAGCCGCCTTCGAGCGGCGCATGGAACTCACGCCCGCGGAGATCGACGCGAGCGTGCGTCCGGCGGTGAACGAGGTGATGGCGCGGCTCGAAGCAGGCAGCCTGCGCGTGGCCGAACCTGGCGATGGCGGCTGGATCGTGCACCAGTGGGTGAAGAAGGCGGTGCTGCTGTCCTTCCGCATCGAAGGCAATCGCGTGATGGACGGCGCGCCCGCGCCGTATTTCGACAAGGTGCCGCTGCGCTACGAAGGCTACGACGAGGCCGCGTTCCGCGATGCCGGTTCGCGCGTGGTGCCGGGCGCCATCGTGCGCCGCGGCGCGCACATCGCGAAGGACGTGGTGCTGATGCCGAGCTTCGTCAACATCGGCGCCCACGTCGGCGCCGGCACCATGGTCGATACCTGGGCCACGGTCGGTTCCTGCGCCCAGGTCGGCGCGAACGTGCATCTTTCGGGCGGCGCCGGCATCGGCGGCGTGCTCGAACCGCTGCAGGCGAATCCGACCATCATCGAGGACGACTGTTTCATCGGCGCGCGTTCGGAAGTGGTCGAGGGCGTGATCGTCGAGCGCGGATCGGTGATCGGCATGGGCGTCTTCCTCGGATCGAGCACCCGCATCTACGACCGCGAGACCGGCGAAATCCATTACGGCCGCGTGCCCGCGGGCAGCGTCGTGGTTTCCGGCTCGTTGCCGGCCAAGGACGGATCGCACAGCCTGTACGCGGCGGTCATCGTCAAGAAGGTTGATGCGAAGACGCGCGCCAAGACCAGCCTCAACGACCTGCTGCGCGGGATCGACTGATGGCCGCGCCCATCCTCTACGGCCTGACGAACTGCGACACCTGCAAGAAGGCGCGCAAATGGCTGGAACGCGAAGGCGTGGCGCACCAGTTCATCGACTACAAGCTCAACCCGATTCCGGGTGATGCCTTGAAGGCCTGGGCGAGACAGGTCGGCTGGGACCAGTTGATCAACCGCTCGGGCACCACCTGGCGCGGCCTGCCGGCGAGCCGCAAGGATCCGCAAAGCGACGCCGAATACGTCCTGCTGGTGCGCGAGTACCCGAGCCTGGTGCGGCGTCCGGTCGTGTTGATCGATGGCGAGGTCTTGGTCGGATTCACCGGCGGCCTGTACGAGAAGCGTTTTCTGTCCGCGAAGGCGACGACGTGAGCACGATCTCGGACATCGCGGCGCTGACCATCGAACTGTGCCGGCGCGCCTCGGTGACGCCGGACGACGCCGGTTGCCAGGACCTGATCGCGTCGCGCCTGCAACATGCCGGTTTCGTCGTCGAACCGATCGACGCCGGCGGCGTCCGCAACCTGTGGGCCTGGCATGGCAGCGTCGGGCCGGTGTTCGCCTTCCTCGGCCATACCGACGTGGTGCCGACCGGCGACCTCGCGGCCTGGACGTCGCCGCCGTTCGAACCGCAGCTGCGCGACGGCCTGCTGTATGCCCGCGGCGCCGCCGACATGAAGGGCAGCGTCGCCGCGATGGTGGTGGCGCTGGAACGCTTCGTCGCCGCGCATCCGGCGCACCCGGGCGTGATCGGCCTGTTGCTGACCAGCGACGAGGAGGGCGACGCCGTGCACGGCATCCGCCATGTCGTCGACGCCTTCCTGCGCCGCGGCCAGGCGATCGATTTCTGCGTGGTCGGCGAACCGTCGAGCGAGACCATGCTCGGCGATCGCATCCGCATCGGCCGCCGCGGTTCCCTGCACGGGCACCTGCGCGTGCGCGGCGTGCAGGGCCATGTCGCGTTTCCCGAGAAGGCGCTGAATCCGATTCACGCCGCGGCGCCCGCGCTCGCGGAACTGGCCGCGATCCGCTGGGACGAGGGCAATGCGCATTTCCCGCCGACCGGCTTCCAGATCTCGAACATCCACGGCGGCACCGGCGCCTGGAACGTGATCCCGGGCGAATTGCGGGTCGATTTCAATTTCCGCTTCGGTACCGCATCGAGCACCGAGCGCCTGATGCAGCGCACCGAGGCCGTGCTCGCGAAACATGGCCTCGACTACCGCATCGTCTGGGAAATCTCCGGCGCGCCGTTCCTGACCGCCGACGGCCCGCTGCGCGAGGCCACCCATGCGGCCTTGCAGGCGCAGGGCATCGCGAACACCGTGGCCGACACCGGCGGCGGCACCTCGGACGGCCGCTTCATCGCCGCGCTCGGCAGCCAGATCGTCGAACTCGGCCCGGTCAACGCCAGCATCCACAAGATCGACGAACACGTCCGCCTCGCCGACCTCGACACCCTCGGCGCGCTGTATCAGGGCATTGCGGAGCGGGTGCTGTTCGCCGATCGAGCAGAATCGGATGCATCGTGAGGGAAGGGGATGAATCTGAATGCGAGCCCAGAGTCTGACGCTGTCGTCGTCGCCCGCAACGAGGTTTTCCGCAGGATCGGTCGCAATCTATTTCTGTTTCAGGACATCGAGGCAAAGCTCAAGTACTTGGCGATAGCCGCAGGCGTGGAGGGCCCGTGCTCCGAGCTTGCTCAGCGAGTAGTAGATCGCGCCAATGAGTTATCTGAGAAGTCCATGGGAATTCTCGCCGGAAAGTTGTTTTCTGGCGTGCTGTCGAAGACTGGTCGTCAGAAGAAAAAGCAGGCCAATATGTGGGCGCTGTCAGTCCGTATTGAAGTGGACGACCAGTATGCAGAGCAGCTGAAGGCGCAGATCCAGAGTCTGGTTGATGAAAGAAACCGATGGGTGCATCACGCGTCAACTTGCTGGGATCTTCAATCGCATGAATCGATGCGTGCCGCTGGTGAAGAACTCGAATTGCAGAGGAACCGAATTCTGGCGGTACGGACGGAGCTTGCGACGATCTGCGATGGCATTCGCTCGCATGCGGAAGAGCAAGCGGCGATTGTGAAATCGCCAGAATTCGATGTTCGATGGAGGACATTTTGTGCACAGCGATACTTGATCGACTTCATCAAGCAGTCGAGCGAAGAGTGGGTGCCGCTGGAGCGTGTCGGCCAAGTGAGGCGTAGGTTCGTCGATCAGCTTGATGAGGCACATCGGTCCGAAGTTCCAAGAGCGCGAACGTTGCTGGAACAAACCAGAGCTGTTGAGTTTCGGAGCGAGCGTTGTGGCGCTGGAGGATTTCGAACTTCTTGCCGCCTGCGAGACAAGGATTGGAGCTCAATGGTCCTTGGCGGCTGAACCTGAATTGATCACCATGGTCTCGTCGGCCTGTGCTGGATCAGTCACGAGTGTCTGCGGATTGCCGAGATTCTTGGGTAGCGATCTCGTGTCAACGGGTTTAAAGCTGAGAAACACGCCCTGTGGTGCCGTGGCTTCGGCGACATCGGATTGCGTGGCATCGTCGCGGATCGCGGTGATCTGCACCGGCACACTGCGGCCGTCCTGCGTGCGCAGGAACAGGCGATCGCCGACGCGGATGCGGCCCTGGTCGATCACGGCCCCGGCCATCCACGGATCGCCGTCGGCGAAGACCACGCCGAGGCGCATGCGCACGTCGTGGTCGGCGGCGCGGGGTGCATTCGCGCCCGCCGAAGATGCGGGATCTTGCGCGGCCTCGTTCGAACACGCCGCGAGCGCGAGGACGAGCAGGAAGGGGAGCAGCGGAGTCTTCATCGGGCGGCAGCGTAGCGGACGCGACGCCGTCGCACATGGGGCCGCGCGCTGCCGGCTCAACTCTGGCGGAAGTTCATGGTCGTGCGCGTGGTCGCGGCTTCCGGCACGCCGTTGCGTTCGGCCGGCTTGAATTTCCAGCGCATCAGCGCGCGCACCGCGTTGCGGTCGAACAATCCCTCGGGCTCGCTGCGCACGACGCGGATGTCCTCGGTGCTGCCGTTCGCGGTGACGCGGAACTCGAGTTCGACGAAGCCTTCGAGCTTGCGGCTGCGCGCCTGCGGCGGATAGTCGGGCGCGACCTTGCTGATCGGCTGCGGCGCGGTCAGCGCGGGCAGGGCGGCGACGGCTGCCGCGACGCGCGACGACCGGTCCGGCGATTCGATGGCCGCGGCCGGCGGGGGTTCGGGGGTCGCT
>CALMWD010000030.1 GCA_937873105.1 uncultured Rhodanobacteraceae bacterium | reverse complement strand
TGGACTGGAAGACGAAGCCGTCGCGCGAGGGCGAGGGACCGCTGACTTCGCCGTAGTCGTTCAGCGTTGCCTGCGCCGGATCGACGCATTGCGTGCGCACGCGCTCGAGCACGTCCTGCATGCGCGGATCGGCAGCAAGCACGACCGCGGCCGGCGCACTGAAGCCAAGCGCCTGCACCGCGGTGACCGGATGCAGGTCGGTCAGGCGCGCGTGCGCCGCACGCCAGCGCGCGAGCAGGTCGTCGTCGGGCAGGGCCGGGATCGCGGCATTGCTCGCGGCGCCGTATTCGACCGCCAGCCCGGCGCCGCGCTTCTCGGGATGGGCCAGCGGTACCGCGAAGTAGGCGTTGCCATGGTACTTGCGGCGCACGTCGCCGCGCGCGCAGCCGTCGGTATCCGCGGTCATCGCGCCGCGATCGCTGCCGTCGGTCCCCCAGGAGGTGCTGTTGCCCAGGGTCAGGTGCCCGGTCAGCTGGCCATGGCCGTCGAAACGGAAACCGACCAGCAAGCGATCGAACATCGCCCCGGCCAGGGCCACCTCGTGTTCGGGCGAGGGGCTGTGCCGCATCAGTTCGGCCAGGGTCGGGTCGTCGCTGAAGATCACGGTATAGCCGTCGCCGAGCGCGAACGCGACTGCGTGCTTGAACTCGAGCTTGCCGCTGTTGGTCTCGTCGTGGCTGCCGCGCGCCGTGCCTTCGCCGGAACAGTCGAGCGCGTCGCTGGGCTGGCCGCAGCCGGCGAGCAGCGAAGCCGAGGCCAACAACACCCATCGGGCAATCTGGACCATGGCCATCTCCGTTCCGCGATGCCGGCGCAAGCCTACGGCGGCGGCGGTCCGGTCGCCAGTCGAGTCGACTATTCCTTGACGAGATCGACGCGGGTCGACCCAACCGTCGACTCGAGCAGGCG
Source organism: uncultured Rhodanobacteraceae bacterium (assembly GCA_937873105.1). Classification (GTDB taxonomy): domain Bacteria; phylum Pseudomonadota; class Gammaproteobacteria; order Xanthomonadales; family Ahniellaceae; genus JADKHK01. The sequence continues at coordinate 1,087 of CALMWD010000030.1, read as the reverse complement.
CAGCTCGAAACGGGGCGCCTTGCCGCGTGTCTGGACCAGCACATCCTCGCCGTCCTCGACTTCGACGTGGAAGGCCCGGGCGTCCAGGGCCTGGCGGAAGCGGTCGCGGATGTCCTTGGCGATGCCGTTTTCGCCGCGGCCACGCTTGATCGCGACCGCGACTTCCAGCGGCATGCCGCCCTCGGGCGAGATCAGGAAATGCAATTCGCCATCCGACGTCGCGCTCTCGCTGACCTGGATGCGCCATTGGTTCGAGAGGTCCGGCGGCGCCGCGTCCTGGGCCGTGGCGGCGACACTGGCGGGAACCAGCCACAGGGACAACAGCAGGCGATGCAACAGGCGCATGGTTTGGGCTCCGCAGGAAGGACCATCTTCGCCAAGCGCCCGGTCGATGCAAGTCCGGGACGGTGTCGTGGCCGCGGAAACGCAGGATTGCGCCACCTCGGCGGCTTCGTTCGGCGCGAGACTGTCGGCTCCGAACACTGCCGAGTCCGCCGCCATGACGTTCGTCCGCCCGCTCCTCGCTTCCGCCCTCTGCGCCATCGCCCTGCCGGCCGCGGCGCGCACGCCCTGCGAGCAGTTGCAGGCCGATATCGACGCCAAGATCAAGGCGAACGGCGTGCCGGTCTACACCCTGAGCATCATCGACGCCGCGATCGAGGCCGGCGCCGAGGGCAAGATCGTCGGCAGCTGCGACGGCGGCACGAAGCGCATCGTTTATGTCCGTGGCGCCGCACCGACGCCGCCGGCCGTGGAAACGGCGGCGTCTCCGGCCGACTGAGTCCCGCCCGCGCTTCCGATAGCATCGTCGTCCGTCCTGCGAGGTGCGACGATGGCCCGCGTCCTGATCGCGATTCCCAATGATGATTTCGATCCGACCGAATCGGCGGTGCCGTGGAAGGCCCTGCGCGGCGCCGGCCACGAGGTCGTGTTCGCGACCCAGGACGGCCTGCCCGGGGAATGCGATCCGCGCCTCATCACCGGCCAGGGCTTCGGGCCGTTCACGCGCCTGCTGCTGGCCAACCGCGATGCGCGCGCCGCCTACACGGCGATGTCGCAGAGCGCGGAGTTTCGCAATCCGATCGAC
>CALMWD010000029.1 GCA_937873105.1 uncultured Rhodanobacteraceae bacterium | reverse complement strand
CAAAGGCCAGTGCCGATCCGCCGAGCAGGACCACGGCCAGCAAGCGGCGAAGCGTCGGTTTCATGGGGTTTTCCTCGGTAATCGGGGCGGGAGCATGCCGCATCGCCGCCGCGTTTGCAGCGTCGCCGCCGGTCAGTAGTCCTTGCTGAAGCGGTTGACGACCTGCTGCATCGCCTGCGACCAGCGCAGCATCAGGGCCGGCGAGGCCTCGGAGTCGTTCTCGCGCACGGTCTGCAGCAGGCTCTCGATCCAGTACGGGTACAGCGGCGGCGGCACCGGCGTGCGGCCCTTGCGCGAGTGGATGTGCGCCATCTGCTCGACCGTGCGGTTGACCAGGTTGCTGCCGGCTGCGAACGAGATCGCGACGCTGATGCCGCGGCGCAGCGCCAGGCGCTGCTGGGCGAAGTCGGTCTTCGCAAACATCGGCGCGATGTCCGGATGGCTGGCCAGGAAGATCTCGTAGAAGCGCGCGATGAAATCCTTGTTGCGCAGGCAACGCCCGAAACTTTGCGGCAGGGCGTCGGAGGTGTCGGCCATGCGTTTCTCTCCCTGTGAAACGCCGAGCATGACGCCATGTCGCTGACGCGGGGCTGGATCGAAACGCAAAGAATTGCCGGCGCCGCGTGACCCGCGGCGCCATCCTGCCACGCGTCGCGCTATGCGCCGGCGAGGCGTCCGCGCAGCGAGTTGCTCAAGGCTTCGGTGATCACCACGTCCGCGAACTGGCCGATCAGTTCGGCCGGCGCCGGAAAGTTCACGTAGCGCATGTTCTCGGTGCGGCCGGTGAGCTCGCGCTCGCTCTTCTTGCTCACGCTTTCGACCAGGACGCGTTGCGCGGTGCCGACCATGGCTTCGCTGATCTTGCGGGCATTCGCCGTGATCGCCGCCTGAAGCTGCTGCAGGCGCTCGAACTTGACCGGTTCGGGCGTGTCGTCGGCAAGGTTCGCGGCCGGCGTGCCGGGGCGGCGCGAATAGACGAAGCTGAAGCTCTGGTCGAAGCCGATGTCTTCGCACAGCTTCATCGTCGCGGCGAAGTCCTTGTCGGTCTCGCCGGGGAAGCCGACGATGATGTCGGTGCTGATCGAGATGTCCGGCCGCACCGCGCGCAGCTTGCGGATGCGCGCCTTGAACTCGAGCACGGTGTAGCCGCGCTTCATCGCGGCCAGGATGCGGTCCGAGCCGGACTGCACCGGCAGGTGCAGGTAGTTCGCGAGCTTGGGCACGTTCGCGTAGGCGTCGACCAGGCGATCGGTGAACTCCATCGGGTGCGAGGTCGTGAAGCGGATCCGGCCGATGCCGGGCAGGGCGGCGATGGCCTCGATCAGGAAGGCCAGGTCGGCGCTGTCGCCGTCGTCCATCTCGCCGCGGTAGGCGTTGACGTTCTGGCCGAGCAGGTTGACCTCGCGCACGCCCTGGCGTTCGAGCGCGCGCACTTCCGCCATCACGTCCGCGAACGGGCGCGACACTTCCTCGCCACGCGTGTAGGGCACGACGCAGAAGGCGCAGTACTTCGAGCAGCCTTCCATGATCGAGACGAAGGCGGTCGGGCCTTCCTTGCGCGGCGGCGGCAGGTGGTCGAACTTCTCGATCTCGGGGAACGAGATGTCGACCTGGGGCCGGTTCGAGGCGCGCTTGGCCTCGATCATCTCGGGCAGGCGGTGCAGGGTTTGCGGGCCGAAGACGAGGTCGACGAAGGGGGCGCGATCGATGATGGCCTCGCCTTCCTGGGACGCGACGCAGCCGCCGACACCAATGATCACGTTGCCGCCGCGCGCCTTCTTCAGCTCGCGCCAGCGACCGAGCTGGCTGAACACCTTTTCCTGCGCCTTCTCGCGGATCGAGCAGGTGTTGATCAGGATGACGTCGGCCTCGGCCTCGTTCGCGGTCACCTCCAGGCCATGCGAGGCCGCGAGCACGTCGACCATCTTGGTCGAGTCGTACTCGTTCATCTGGCAACCGTGGGTCTTGATGAACAGCTTGCCGGCCATGAGGCACCTTGGGATTCGAAAAAAGCCGCGCAGTTTACGGCGTGCGCGGCGCGGATTGTAGGCTGTCAAGGCGGCCGCACTGGCAAATTCGGGGCGGATTCGCGAAACTTTCGCCGCGCCCGGGTGGTCCGAGCGTCGATTCCGGAGTCCCCGCTTGCGTTCGTTTGCCCGTCTCGCACTGCTCCTGCTGCTTCCGTTGGCCGCCTCGGCCGGCGACGTGCGCGTGTTCAAGGACAAGAGCGGCGTGATCAACATCGTCAGCAGCAACAGCCGTCTGCCCGGCACCGGCGAGCGCTACTACAAGCGCGTCGACAGCAACGGCACCGTGCATTTCACGTCCAAGCCGCCGATGTCGGGCGGGTACTCGGTGGTGTACGTCGACGCATGCCCGGCCTGCAACGTGCATTCGACGATCAACTGGAACGCCACGCGGCTGAACACGACCGCGTACGCGGCCGAGATCGCCGCCGCTGCGGCCGAACACGGGGTCGATGCCGCCCTCGTGCGCGCCCTGATCCATGCCGAATCGGCCTTCAATCCGATGGCGCGTTCGCACAAGGGCGCCCAGGGGCTGATGCAGCTGATGCCGGCCACCGCCGGCATGTACGGCGTCAGCAATGCCTACGACGCCGCCCAGAACATCAAGGCCGGCGTCAAGCACCTGGCCGGCCTGCTCGATCGCTACGACGGCGACATCAAGCTGGCCGCAGCGGCCTACAACGCCGGCGAAGGCGCGGTGAAAAAATATGGCGGTGTCCCGCCTTATGCCGAGACGCGCGTCTACGTCGACCGCGTCGAGATCCTGATGAAGCGCTACCAGCAGGCGCTCGCGACCGCAGGCGTCGGCGTCTCGTCCTGATCCTTTGCCCGAGGGCCTTGTCCGGTCCCGCGCGATTTCTCCGTTCCCCGCGATGAACACCCCATCGCCAAACGGAGAATAGCCATGTCACATCATCGATGCCTTGGATACGCGCTCGCGGTCCTGGTCGCCAGCGCCGGCATCAACCCTGCCCGCGCCGCGATCTACTGCGCGACGAACGCCACCGACCTGCAGAACATGCTGACCGCCGCCGCCGCCAGCGCCGACGACGATGTCATCCGTCTGCGCTACGGGCAGTTCAACGCGACCGGCGACGTGAACGGCTTTACCTACGTGTCCGCCAACGATGGCGCCCTGACGATCTCCGGCAACTGGTTCGGTTCGAACGCCTACCCCAACGCCTGCGTCGAACAGAAGCCGGTGCATCAGGTGACCGCGTTGTCCGGCAGCGCCGCGCGTCGCGCCCTGACCGTTTCGATGAGTTCCATGACGCCGGGCTTGCTCCGCATCGAGCAGGTCCGATTCGAGGACGGATTGACCGGCCTGTCGGGCATCGGCGGCTGCGCGTCGATCGTTTCGGCCTATGGCACGGTCCAGCTCGAGCGAAACATCTTCGAGGGGTGCGTGGCGCCGCTCGGAGACGGCGGCGGCCTGTTCCTCCAGGCGAAGTCCGCGCAATTGAAAGGCAACGTCTTCCACCACAACGCCGCACGTCGCGGCGGCGCCGCCTTCATCGAGGGGCGCGGCGGCACCTTCGTCATGAACAACAACACCGTTGCCGACAATCTCGCCGAAGGTCTCGCCGGTGCCGCCGGCGGACTGCAGTTCGCGAAGTCCGGCATCGACGGCGCATACACCGCAGTGTGGGCCAGCAACAACATCGTCTGGGGCAACAACGCCGGCACCGACCGCTATGACATCGATGTCAGCGGACTGTCGGCCAGCGCCGCCGTGCTGCGCTACAACCATCTCGGCGCGATCAAGGGCACGCCGGCGGCCGGCAGCGGCAACACGACGGGCGGCGATCCCGGATTTGTGGCGGAGGCGCGCGAATACTACATCGACTACGCACTGACACCGACTTCGGTCGCGCGCAACAGCGGCAACAATTCGCCGACCGGCGGCCTGACCACCTGGGACGTGGCCGGCGCCAAGCGCATGCAGGGCATGGCCGTGGACCGCGGCGCGTTCGAGGTCGACGAGCTGTTCGGCAACGGCTTCGATTGATTGCCCAGCTAGCGCTGCGCTTTCGGACGCTGGATCAGTTCCACTTCGGTGACGAACTCGACGCCGACCCGCAGCGCCCGCACCTGCACCTTCGTGCCCGGCGCCAGCGCGGCCTCGCGCGAGCGCAGGTCGCCCTCGTCGCCGACCGGCTGCTGGTTGAACTCGACGATGACGTCGCCCGGCTTGAGTCCGGCCGCGTCGGCCGGACCACCCGGCAGCAGCAAGGCGATCTGCGCGCCGCGCTGCTGGATGGTGCCCTCGGCGGCCGGCGAGGCCGGCGCACCGGCGTACTCGGCGCCCATCCAGCCGCGGATGACCTCGCCGTGCTGGATGATCTGGTCGAGCACGCGTCGCGCCGACGCGGCGGGAATCGCGAAGCTGATGCCGAGCCCGGTGCCGAATTGCGCGGTGTTGATGCCGACCAGGTCGCCGGAGGCGTTGACCAGGGCGCCGCCGGAGTTGCCCGAATTGATAGCCGCATCGGTCTGGATGAAATCCTCGTAGCGGCTCAGGCTGAGCTGGTTGCGACCGGTGGCGCTGACGATGCCGAGCGTCACGGTCTGGCTCAGGCCATAGGGATTGCCGATCGCGAGCACGACATCGCCTGCGTTCAGCGCTTCCGGGGCCGCAAAGTGCGCGGCCGGCAGCTTCGCGCCTTCGACCTTGATCACGGCCAGGTCGGTCTCCGCGTCCACCCCGATCACGTGCGCCGAGGTGATGCGCCCGTCCCACAGGCCGATGAAGATGTCGTCCGCGCCTTCGACGACGTGATGATTGGTCAGGACGTAGCCGTCCTCGCGCACGATCACGCCGGAGCCGAGGCTGCGCTCCAGGCGCTTGCGGGCGGGCCCCAAGGTGATGCCGTTGTAACGGTTCTGGGTCGGGTCGGTGAACATGCGGTAGGGCTGCTCGGCCACGACGCGCTGGGTGTAGATGCTGACCACGGACGGGCCGGCCTTGCGCACGGCCTCGCTGTAGGAGCCGGGTGCCGCGGCGGCGGCCACCGCCGGGCTCGGTGCCGGCGGCGCGAAGCGCTCCGGCCAGAGTCGCGTCGCCACGAAGGCGATGGGCAGGCCGAGTACGGCGAACTGGAGGACGAACAGGACGGACTGGGCGAGTTTGCGCATGGTTCGCATTCTGACAACGGAAGACGGCTTTTGTCCGTGCCGAAGCGGCTGTTTCGATTGTCCTATGCGGACCCGATCCACTAGAATCCCGCGTCCTTTGGCTCCCCGAGCCATCCCGGTTTCATTTCATCGTGTGGGGTTTCCCATGGCAGAGCAGGGCGTAAACCACGGCCGTCGGCGGTTCTTGACCGCGACCACCGCCGTGGTCGGTGGCGTCGGCGGCGTGTTCGCCGCGGTGCCGTTCATCAAGGCCTGGCAGCCGAGCGCGCGTGCGCAGTCGGCGGGCGCGCCGGTCGTCGTCGACATCGGCAAGCTGGAGATCGGTCAGCGCGTGATCCAGCAGTGGCGCGGCCAACCGGTGTGGATCATGCGCCGCACGCCCGAGACCCTGGCCGCGCTGGGCGAGGTCGAGGGTCGCCTGCGCGATCCGGCCTCGAACGAGAGCGAGCAGCCCGAGTACGCCAAGAACCCGACCCGGTCGCGCAAACCGGACATCGCCGTCATCGTCGGCATCTGCACCCATCTCGGCTGCTCCCCGACCTTCTTCCCGGAAATGCTGCCGCAGCCGTTCGACAGCGAGTGGAAGGGCGGTTTCTACTGCCCCTGCCACAACTCGCGTTTCGACATGGCCGGCCGCGTCTACCAGGGGGTTCCGGCGCCGACCAACCTGCGCGTGCCGCCGTACTTCTTCATTGACGACAACACCATCATGATCGGTCTCGACACCGATCCGAAGGCGGCCTGACCATGAGTGCAAACGTCATCAATCGTGTCATCGACGGGGCCCAGGGCTGGATGAACGACCGCGCCCCGGGCCTGTTCAAGTGGTGGGACCGCCACGCCGCGAAGTACTACGCGCCGAAGAACTTCAACTTCTGGTACTTCTTCGGCTCGCTGGCCCTGGTCGTGTTCGTCAACCAGATCCTCACCGGCATCTGGCTGACCATGAACTACAAGCCGTCCGCGGCGGAAGCGTTCGACTCGGTCGAATACATCATGCGCGACGTCGAGTGGGGCTGGCTGATCCGCTACATGCATTCGACCGGCGCCTCGATGTTCTTCATCGTGGTCTACCTGCACATGTTCCGCGGCCTGATCTACGGCTCCTACCAGAAGCCGCGCGAACTGGTGTGGACGCTCGGCGTCGTGATCTTCCTGGTGCTGATGGCCGAGGCCTTCTTCGGCTACGTGCTGCCCTGGGGCCAGATGTCGTACTGGGGCGCCCAGGTCATCACCTCGCTGTTCGGCGCGGTGCCGTTCGTCGGCGAGGCCCTGGTCGAGTTCATCCGCGGCGACTACCTGATTTCGGACGCGACGCTGAACCGCTTCTTCGCCCTGCACGTGATCGCGCTGCCGTTCGTACTGGCCGGGCTGATCTACCTGCACCTGATGGCCCTGCACGAAGTCGGCTCGAACAACCCGGACGGCGTCGACATCAAAAAGGTCAAGGACAAGGACACCGGCATCCCGAAGGACGGCATCGCCTTCCATCCGTACTACACGATCAAGGATCTGTTCGGTACCTCGTTCTTCCTGATGATCTTCGCCTTCATCATCTTCTTCGAACCGACCGTCGGCGGCTGGTTCCTGGAGCACGACAACTTCAGCGCCGCCAACCCGATGGTGACGCCGCAGCACATCAAGCCAGTGTGGTACTTCACGCCGTACTACGCGATGTTGCGCGCGATCCCGGACAAGCTGCTGGGCGTCGTGGTGATGGGCGCGGCCACCCTGATCTTCTTCCTGGTGCCGTGGCTCGACCGCTCGAAGGTGAAGTCGATCCGCTACCGCGGCCCGATCACGAAGATCATGGTCACCCTGTTCGTGATCAGCTTCGTCGTGCTCGGCTGGCTGGGTGCGCAGTCGGGCAGCGACACCCAGAAGCTGGTGGCGCAGATCCTGACCTTCTTCTACTTCGCGTTCTTCTTCACGATGCCGTTCTGGACGGCCATCGACAAGACCAAGCCCGTGCCCGAGCGCGTCACCTTCGATCACTGAGAAACAGACAATGAAGAAGCTGATCGCACTCGCATTCTCCCTCGTCGCCGCCGTGGCCCAGGCCAGTGGCGGTCCGGCCCAGTTGCAGTCCTCGGGCGCCGACCTGTCCGACCAGGCCTCGCTGCAGCGCGGCGCGGCCCTGTTCATGAACTACTGCATGGGCTGCCATTCGCTGAAGTACCTGCGTTATTCGCGCATGGCCGAGGACCTTGGGCTGACCGAACAACAGGTCATGTCCTCGCTGAACTTCACCGGCGTGAAGTTCGGCGAGCCGATGACCATCGCCATGAAGCCGGCCGACGGCGATACCTGGATCGGCAAGGCCGCGCCGGATCTGTCGCTGACCGCGCGCGTGCGCGGCAGCGCCGACTGGATCTACACCTACCTGAAGAGCTTCTACCGCGATCCGGCGCGCCCGCTCGGCTGGAACAACGTCCTGTTCCCGGGTGCCAGCATGCCCAACGTGTTGTGGGAGCTGCAGGGCGTGCAGTCGGCGGTGTTCAATGCGCCGGAAGGCGACCATGCCGCCGGCGCGGCGCCGGTGTTCTCGCACTTCGAGCAGGCCCAGCCCGGTCGCCTGAAGCCCGAGGAGTTCGACCAGGTCGCGCGCGACATCTCGAACTTCCTGCAGTATGCCGCCGAGCCGGCCGGCCTCAAGCGCCAGCAGATCGGCGTCTGGGTGCTGCTGTTCCTCTCGGTGCTGACGCTGCTGACCTGGATGCTGAAGCACGAGTACTGGCGCGACGTGCACTGACGGGACGCCCGAGGATGGACGGGTCCGGGCGGGATCCCGGGCCCTTGCCATTTTCGAGCCAACGCGATATTCCGGAATCCGCCGACTCCGGACGCGAAGGTGACCCGACGTGAGCAATGCGAATCCAGTCCCCTGGGGTGCCAAGCGCAAGACCGCCAGCGCCGTACGCGCACGCACCGTGCTGACCTTGTTTTCGGGCCGCGACGACATCGATAGCCACCGCGTCCGCCTGGTCCTGGCCGCCAAGGCGGTCGGTTACGAACTTGTGGTCGTCGATCCGGCCAAGCCGCCCGAAGACCTGGTCGAACTGAATCCCTACAACGACGTGCCGACCCTGGCCGACCGCGAACTGTCGCTGTACGACGTGGACGTGATCTGCGAGTACCTCGACGAGCGTTATCCGCACCCGCCGCTGTTGCCGGTCGATCCGCTCTCGCGCGCACGCGTTCGCCTGGCGGTGCGGCGCATCGAGCGCGACTGGCTGTCCCTGGTCGAGACCATCCAGACCGGGGCGAAGGCCGCCGCCGAGGCGGCACGCAAGCGGCTGCGCGACGGTCTGGTATCGACCCTGCCGGCCTTCAAGGCCTCGAAGTTTTTCCTGAATCCCGAAATGAGCCTGGCCGATTGCGCCCTGGCGCCGCTGATCTGGCGCCTGCCGGCGTTGTCCGTCTCGCTTCCCAAGGAAGCCCAGGCGATCGTCGACTACGGCGAACGCATTTTCCGCAATCCCGCCTTCACGCGCAGCATGACCGAACACGAGAAGCAGCTGCGCCCCTGAGTTGGAACCCATGAGCAACAGCGACACCATGAGCTCGAACCGCCCCTACCTGGTTCGGGCGATGTACGACTGGATCTGCGACAACGGCCTGACCCCGTACCTGCTGGTCGATGCGCGCCAACCCGGCGTGCGCGTGCCCGTGCATGCGATCAAGGACGGCCAGATCGTCCTGAACGTGGCGATGCGCGCCGTCGCCGACCTCGAGCTCGGCAACGACCGGATCCGCTTCCATGCCCGCTTCGGCGGGGTCAGCCAGCAGGTCGACGTGCCGGTGGGTGCGGTACTGGCGATCTACGCCCAGGAGAACGGCCAGGGCATGATGTTTCCGGTCGAGGCCCGCGACGAGGCCGCGGCTGTGCCTGAACCGCCCTCCGAGCCGGACAAGCCGGCGCGCAAGGGGCCGGCTCTGCGCGTCGTGAAATAGCCCGCTGACGGCGTCGGGGGCCCTGACTACAATCCTGTTCCCATTCCGTCTCGGCCAAGCAGCGTGATCCAGATTCCGGGTTATCTGATCAAGCGTGAAATCGGTGCCG
>CALMWD010000028.1 GCA_937873105.1 uncultured Rhodanobacteraceae bacterium | reverse complement strand
CCGTTCCCGCTGGCGTGTTCTTGCGGGCAGGGCTCTTGTGGGTGCGATTCTCAATCGCACGCTCTTGGCCGGTTTGTGAAAAGCGTGCGATTGAGAATCGCACCCACGAAAAAGGACCAGGATTGCTGCAATTCAAACCACCCCGCCCACGGCCCGCACCATCAAGCCCCCGTCCCGTTTGCACGCTGCAGGTGCCTCGGGCATAAAGCTCGGCTTCGCAATCCTGTTCGAGGTCCGACCATGCGTACGTTCGTTCGATTCTCCGCACTCGCCATCGCGCTGGCGGCGGCTGCCGTTTCCGCCGACGAGGGCATGTGGCCGCCGTCGCAGCTGCCGTCGATCGAAGCCAAGCTGAAGGCGCGCGGCCTGGAACTGGACGCCAAGGACCTGAGCTCGCTGACCGAGTATCCGCTGAACGCCATCGTCGGCCTCGGCTACTGCACCGGCTCCTTCCTGTCGCCGAACGGCCTGGTCGCGACCAACCACCACTGCGGCTTCGGCATCGTCCAGTTCAACTCGACGAAGGAGCGCAACCTGATGGTCGACGGCTTCCTCGCGAAGGACTTCGCGGCGGAACTGCCGGCCGATCCGAACCAGCGCCTGTACGTGACCGAAGCGATCACCGACATCAGCGCGCGCCTGACCAAGGGGCTCGACGGCGTCGGCGGCCTGAAGCGCTACACCACGATCGACAAGCGTTCGAAGCAGGCCGTGGCCGAGTGCGAGCGCGACGCCGGCTATCGCTGCGACGTCTACAACTTCAACGGCGGCCGCAACTACCTGATGATCAGGCAGCTCGAGATCAAGGACGTGCGCCTGGTCTACGCGCCGAGCGAATGGATCGGCAACTTCGGCGGCGACATCGACAACTGGATGTGGCCGCGCCACACCGGCGACTTCACCTTCCTGCGCGGCTACGTCGGTCCCGACGGCAAGCCGGCGCCGTACAGCAAGGACAACAAGCCCTACCAGCCGAAGAGTTGGCTGAAGGTCGATCCCAAGGGGCTCGAGGTCGGCGACTACGCGATGGTCGCCGGTTACCCGGGCCGCACCAACCGTTCGCGCCTGGCCGAAGAACTGCGCGACGCGATCGAGTTCAGCTACCCGCGCGGCATCAAGAACATGGGCGAGGCGCGCGACACCATCGCCGCCGCCACCAAGGATCGCCCGGAGGCCGCGATCAAGTACGCCTCGATGGTGCAGAGCATCTCGAACGGCTGGAAGAACCAGCAGGGCCAGCTCGAAGGCTTCGCCAAGACCACGGCCGTGGCCGACAAGGAAGCCGAAGAAGCGCGTCTGCTCGCCTGGATCGAGGCCGATGCCGGACGCAAGGCGAAGTACGGCCAGGCCGTGGCCGCGCTGAAGTCCGAACTGGCGCGCATCCGCGGCCTGCGCGAGACCGAGCTGTACGGCAACAGCCTGCTCTCGATGGGCCCGACGCTCTACGGTGCGGCCCGCGACCTGTACAAGCTCAGCCTGGAGCGCAGGAAGCCGGACGCCGAGCGCAGCTTCGGCTTCCAGGCGCGCGACGAGATCAAGTTCAAGGGCCGCATGGCCTCTATCGACAAGCGCTTCGATCCGGCGGTCGACCGCGCCCTGTTCGAACTCTCGCTGGGTCGTTACCTGAAGCTGGCGAAGACGGCGCGCATTCCCGAAGTCGATCGCGCCCTCGGCATCGACCGCGACGGCATGACCGTGGCCGACCTTGGTGCGAAGCTCGACGCGCTGTATGCGAACTCCAAGCTCGGCGACATGAACGCGCGCATGGCCTTGCTCGACGCGAAGCCGCGCGACTTCGAGAAGTCGGCCGACAGCTTCGTGCAGCTGGCCGTGGCCCTGTATCCGGCCTTCGAGCGCATGGAGACGGAATGGAAGGTGCGCGCCGGCAACGAGGGCCTGTATCGCTCGGCCTACCTCGACGCGCTGATCGCGTTCCGCGAGTCCGAAGGTCGCCCGGCCTATCCGGATGCGAACAACTCGCTGCGCGTCACCTACGGCACCGTCACCGGTTATTCGCCCAAGGATGGCGTCAGCAATACCGAATTCACGACGCTGGAAGGCGTGCTCGCCAAGGTCACCGACCAGGACCCGTTCCTGCATCCGACGCGCGCGGTCGAGCTGATGCAGAAGAAGCACTACGGCAAGTACGCCGACCCGAAGCTCGGTACCGTGCCGGTGAACTTCCTGACCAATGTCGACATCACCGGCGGCAACTCCGGTTCGCCGACGCTGAACAAGCGCGGCGAAGTGGTCGGCCTGGTGTTCGACGGCAACTGGGAATCGGTCAGCGCGAGCTGGGTCTTCAACCCGGCCCTGACCCGCGCCATCCACGTCGACGTGCGCTACATGCTCTGGGTCATGGACGAGGTCGACCAGGCCGATCACCTGATCCGCGAGATGGGGCTGGAGCCGACGCCCTGATCTGATTTCGGGCCCCCCGTGGCCCTCCCGCAAACATCCGGGTGCCGGAGTTCTGTGGGAGGGTCAATCATGGCCTGATGCTTCGCCCCTAGGCCCCTTCGGTCTGCGACAGGAACAGGTAGGCGAGCAGTTCCTTGCCTTTGGGGTGGCCGGCCAGCCAGCCGCGCAGTTCCTTCGCCTTCGCGTAGTCCTCGCCCAGCTGTTCGCGCCAGCGCGCCTCCGCGCGGCGCTTGGCCTGTTCCTCGCGCAGGCGCTTCTGCCAGGCCGTGTCGAAGATCTTGGCCAGTTGCCCGCTGCGCGCCAACTGCTCGACCAAGCGCCATTCGCCGTGATCGAGCCAGACCAGGTCGCAGCGATCGCAGTGGTCGATGTGGTTCGCGGCATCGGCCGAAAAGCGGAATTTGGTCATGAAGCCCTTGCATTGCGGGCAACGCAGCATGGCCTTGTTGTCCGCGGCTTCGGCGCTGGCTTCGCCGGCGTCGTTGAAGGCCTCGTCCGGCGCGGCGTGGGCGTGGCGCCAGTCGCGGTAGGCGATCAAGGACAGCAAGGCGCCGCGGCATTCCGGGCAGGCGCGCGCCGGCAGCGCATCGGTGAGCGCAGTGTCGCGCAATTCGTTGGCGGAACAGGTCGGGCAGGGCAGGTTCATCGATGCGTCCTCGGTTTTCTCGCCGGATGACGCGATACGGTGCCCGAAGCTGTCATCGCGATCAATCGACATCGTTCGCGACGGGGCCAAAGCCGTTGTCGCTAGCGCCGCGGACGTGGCGCCGCCTTGGTCGCGAACACGCCGTCGAGCGCGAGCTCGGTCGCGAAGCCGGATGTCGCGAGGCGTCGCGCCACTTCGGCGGGCACGTCGCGGCCGCTGGTCTTGCGGTTCGGGGCGCCGGTGTAGTGGAACAACCGCCCGCCAGGACGCAGCACCCGCGCGAGCTGGTCGTAGAAGGTCTGCGCGTACAGTTCGCCGGCGATGCCGAAGCGCGGCGGATCGTGCAGCACGGCGTCGAAGCTCCGGTCGGGCAGGGCGCGGATGCGTTCGGCGACATCGCCATGTTCGAGCAGCAGGCGGCCGCCGGCCTCGGCGCTGTCCGGATCCGGCGACCA
>CALMWD010000027.1 GCA_937873105.1 uncultured Rhodanobacteraceae bacterium | reverse complement strand
CGCCGGAGATGAAATAGATCACGAAGAGCGGGAACAGCGGCCACATGAACCACTCGAAGGCGCCGCCGTTGCCGGCCTGGGCATGCACGATCTCGGTGAGATTCAGGCTGCCGGCGGCGATCAGCACGCCGACCAGGGAGAAACCCATGGCGATTTCGTACGACACCACTTGCGCCGCGGCGCGCATAGCGCCGAGGAAGGCGTACTTCGAGTTCGATGCCCAGCCGGCAAGGATGATGCCGTACACGCCCATCGAGGTCATCGCGAGCAGGTACATCAGGCCGGCATTGACGTCGGCATGCACGATGCCCTCGCCCGCCGGCACCACGGCCCAGGCGGCGAAGGCCGGGATCACCGCCAGCATCGGCGCCAGTCGGAACAGGAACAGGTTCGACTTCGACGGGATGATGATTTCCTTGAACAGCAGCTTGAACACGTCGGCGAACGGCTGCAGGAAACCCTTGCCGATGTAGATCGGGCCGCGGCGCACCTGCATCCAGCCGATCACCCATCGTTCGGTAACGGTGTAGAACGCGACCGCGAGGATCAGCGGCACGATCGGCAGCAGCAGGATCTTGACCATCATCCACAGCGTCGGGAATTCCGCCGTGTAATGGTTGAACAGCGACAGCAGCTGGTCCATGTCAGGCCCCCGTCACGGTCAGGCCGGCGCCGTTGGGCGCCAGCAGGGCGGTTTCGGCATGGCCGAGTTCGATCCAGGCCGCACCCTCCGGAACGCGTGCATCGGCGACGACCGGCAATTCGATGCTGTCCGTGCCGTCCGACACCCGGGCCTTGCCGCCGGCGCTCAGGCCCGCGGCCAGGAAATCGGCCGGATTCAACGCGATCTGCGGCGCGTGCGCCAGCGGCGTCGCCTGAAGCGCCGCGGCGCGGCGCACCACGGCGTCGGACTTGTAGGTTGGGACGGTCGCGATGCGGATCAGGCCGGTCGGCATCTTCGGCGTAGCGACACCCGTCGCCGCCGGCACCGGCGTCGCCAGGCGGTCGGAGATGCGCGCACGCACCTCGGCCAACTCGGTGAAATCGAACTGCGAGAAGCCCAGCGCCTCGCCCAGCGCGCGCAGCACGCGCCAACCGGCACGTGCTTCGCCCGGCAGCTTCGCGCCCGCCGCCACCGTCTGGACGATGCCGTCGACGTTGACATAGGTGCCGTCGATCTCCGGCACGAGACCGATCGGCAGCACGGCGTGCGCCGTGCGCTTCACGCCATTGCAGGCATAGGCGCCGATGTAGACATGGAAGTCCGCGCCGCTGCGCGCGGCGTCGTAGGACTTCGAACGCAGCGTGTCTTGCGAACCCGCGTGCCAGGTGACCAGCGCCTTGCGCGGCTGCGCCAGGATCTGCGCCGCACCGGCCCCGCCCTCGCCCGGCACCACGCCGACGCGGGCCAGGCCGATGCCGTTCGCGCCCGAGGCCAGCTCGTTGAACGCCGTGTTCGTGGCCTTCGCGAGCAGGCGCGCCAGTGCGCGCAACAGGGATGCCGCCGGATGCTGCACGGCGAAGTCGCCGAACAGCAAGACCGAGTTCGAGGCGTCCGCGAGACGCTTGGCCATCGCGCGGTGGACCTCCTCGACCTTGGCATTGGCGATCCAATCGGCCACCTCGGGTCCGACCGCGACGCCGGCCGCGTCGACCGCGGCCTTGGCGATCGCCGCCAGTTCGTCGAGCATGGCCCAGGGTTCAACCACGCGTGCCGCGCGAGTTTCGAAATGGAAGTCGAAGTCGACCGGATTGACGGCATCGATCGTGGCGCCGCGCTTCCAGGCCTTGCGCACGCGATGGCCGAGCAGCGGCTGGTCGAGCCGCGGATTCGAGCCGACCAGCAGGATCGCTCCGGCCTTCTCGATGTCCGCCAGCGGCCGTTCGAAGGTCGCGCCGGCGTTGCGGTCGACGGCGTCGACCACGCGCAGGCGATGGTCGATGTTGCGACTGCCGAGGCCACGCAGCAGCTCGGCCAGCAGGAAACCTTCCTCGCACGACGCCATCGGCGCGACCAAAGCGGCGATCTGGTCGCCGCCGTGGGTCTGCTCGACGCGCTTCAGGCCATCGGCGACGAAGCGGATGGCTTCTTCCCACGATGCCGGCTTCAGTTCGCCGTCGACGCCGCGGATCATCGGCTGGGTGGCGCGGTCGGACGCGACCAGCCCCTCATGGCTGTAGCGATCGCGATCCGACAGCCAGTTCTCGTTGATCGCCTCGTTGTCGCGCGGCACCGTGCGCAGCACTTCGCCGCGACGGGTGTGCAGGAACAGGTTCGAGCCGAGCGCATCGTGGTAGCCGATCGACTCGCGCGCGATCAGTTCCCAGGCGCGGGCCTTGAAGCGGAACGGCTTGTTGGTCAAGGCGCCGACCGGGCAGACATCGATGATGTTGCCGCCGAGTTCGGACTCGATCGACTTGCCGATGTAGGTGCCGATCTCGGTGGCCTCGCCGCGGCCGATGCCGCCGAGCTCGCTGGTCCCGGCGATCTCGCTCATGAAACGGACGCAACGCGTGCAGTGGATGCAGCGGGTCATGTCGGTCGCGATCAGCGGCCCGATGTCCTCGTCGGCGACGACGCGCTTGCGCTCGACGAAACGCGACACCGAGCGGCCGTAGCCCATGGCCACGTCCTGCAGTTCGCATTCGCCGCCCTGGTCGCAGACCGGGCAGTCGAGCGGATGGTTGATCAGCAGGAACTCCATCACGTTGCGCTGCGAGTTCAGCGCACGCTCGGAGCGGGTGCGGATTTTCATGCCTTCCATGACCGGCGTGGCGCAGGCCGGTACCGGCTTCGGCGCCTTCTCGACGTCGACGAGGCACATGCGGCAGTTCGCGGCGATCGGCAGCTTCTCGTGATAGCAGAAGCGCGGCACCGGAATGCGCGCCTTGTCGGTCGCGTGGATGATCATCGCGCCCTTCGGCACCTGCATCGCGACGCCGTCGACCTCGATGTTCACCAGATCGGGCGCGGTGTTGTTGCTCGGCTGCGCGCTCATGCCGCCGCTCCTTGCTGCACGTCGACGATCGAACGCCCGTGCGTGATGAAGTATTCGAATTCGTGCCAGAAATGGCGCAGGAAACCCTGGACCGGCCAGGCCGCGGCCTCGCCGAAGGCGCAGATGGTGTGACCTTCGATCTGGCCGGCCGCCTGCTTCAGCATCTGCAGGTCGTCGAGCGTGGCCTTGCCCTCGACGATGCGCGTCAGCATCCGGTACATCCAGCCCGTGCCTTCGCGGCAGGGTGTGCACTGGCCGCAACTTTCCTTGAAATAGAAACGGCTGATGCGCTGGCAGGCGCGCACCATGCAGGTGGTCTCGTCCATGACGATGACTGCGCCCGATCCCAGGCCCGAACCGGCCTTCTGGATGCTGTCGTAGTCCATGGTCAGGCCCAGCATCGTCTCGCCGGGAAGCACCGGCATCGAGGACCCGCCCGGGATGACCGCCTTGAGCTTGCGGCCGCCGCGCACGCCGCCGGCCATCTCCAGCAGGTCCTTGAACGGCGTGCCGAGGCGAATCTCGAAATTGCCCGGCTTGGCAACGTGGCCGGACACCGAGAACACCTTCGGGCCGCCGTTGTTCGGCTTGCCGAGGTTGAGGAACCATTCCGCGCCGTTGCGGATGATGGCCGGCACCGAGGCGTAGGTCTCGGTGTTGTTGATCGTCGTCGGCTTGCCGTACAGGCCGAAGCTGGCCGGGAACGGCGCATTGAAGCGCGGCTGGGCCATCTTGCCTTCAAGCGATTCGATCAGCG
>CALMWD010000026.1 GCA_937873105.1 uncultured Rhodanobacteraceae bacterium | reverse complement strand
ATGCCGGCGAGCGCGAGGGCGGCTTCGGGGTGGGCGCTTGCGCGCGCGCCCGCAACGGTCGCGGCGAGGTCGAACCAGTGCGCGACCTCGCCCGGCGACATCACCAGCGGCTGGTTGAAGCGTTCGAACGGCGGCTGCGCATCGCGCGAGGGATCGAACGGCACCGCGACCGGGGCCGCGAACGCGAGCGGATGCAGTTCGGTGGGTCGGTCGCCCGCCGCCACACGCGCCCAGAACGGCTCGGAACCCACGGAATCGATGACCAGGTGGATGCGCCGCGTCGGGTCCGGGTTCAATACGTTGTGCGTCGACCAGGTGTCGAAGATCCAGCATTCGCCGGCGCGCATGTGCACGCGGGTCTCGCCGCACTCGAAGGCGACGTTCGGCGTCGTCAGCACCGGAACGTGGATGCGGACATGGGTCTGCCAGTAGTAGTTGCTGTCGACATGGCGGGTCGCCTCGCCGTTGCCGTCGATGCGCATCAGCCGGGTGCGACCGACCGGCAACTGCAGCGCGGCCATGACCTGGCGGACATAGGGCAGGGCGGCGAGCTGCGGGGTCGGGCGCATCTCGCCGCTGGTGCGGTCGTCGCCCGGGTCGCCGTTCGCCGCCACCAGCGGCACCGCGGCATTGCCGGGATAGCCGTGCGGATGCGGTTTCCAGGCCGATTCCGGAAGGCTGCCGACTTCCGCGGCCAGTCGCTCGGCATCGAATTGAAAGGGCAGGCGCACGAAGGGGGACGTCAAGTGCATGGATCAGACTTCCGAAGAAACATTGACGCGAGCTTAGTCGATTCGGACACTTCGGCGCTTCTGGGCAGAGGGACGGCGAGATGAACAAGCGTGATCGGCAGACGACCTTGGCGGTGGCCATCGGCCTCGGGCTCGCGGGAACGGCGCAGGCGGCGCCGCGAACCACCGCGTACTACGCGCCGCGTCCGCGTCGCGACCTCGTGGTGGTCGATTCGCGCGTCGACGACATCGACATGCTGCGGCGCGAAGCGCGCCCCGGCACGACCTGGGTGGACGTCGGCGCTGCCGACCACGGTCTCGACGCGATCCGCGACGCGCTGGCACGAGCCGGCGACGTCGCCGCCGTGCACGTCATCGCCCATGGCGAAGCCGGTGCAGTCCAGCTCGGCAGCGACCGAATCGATGCCGAGCTGATCGCGCGGCATCGCGAGGATCTCGCGCAGTGGTTCGCGCAGCGGCCGCGGCACCTGCCGACGCCGGAGGTCCTGTTCTGGACCTGCGAGACCGGCGCCGGCGCGGCCGGGCAGGCCTTCGTCGCGGCCGTGGCCGAAGCCACCGGCGCCGATGTCGGCGCGTCCGCGGATCGCACCGGCGCGCAACGCTGGTCGGCTGACTGGGACCTGGAAGTCGCGAGCGGTCGCATCGACAGCAGCTTGCCCTTCGAGCGCGCCGCCGCGCTGGCCTGGCCGCACATGCTGGCCACCTTCACGGTCACCAACACCGACGACGACGGCGAAGGTTCGTTGCGCTGGGCGATCGCGTCGGCGAACGGCAATCCGGGCGACGACACCGTCGAGTTCGCCGCCTCGGTCACGGGCACCATCACCTTGACCAGCGGCGAGCTCTACATCGTCGACGGCATCGACATCAACGGCCCGGGCCGCGATGTGCTCACGGTATCGGGAGGACTCGTCTCGGGCGAGGAGCGCGGCTTGGGCGGGAGCACGCGCGTCATGCAGATCGGCGAAGGACGCCGGCGCGCCCCGGAAGGCGGCGGTCATTTCACCGCCTCGATCTCGGGATTGACGATCGCCGACGGCGCGTCCTACTACGACTACGGCGGCAATCTCTACTTCGAGAACGGCGGAGGCATCTTCTCGTACAACACGAACCTGGTCCTCGAAGACATGCGCTTCCGGGGCAATGTCGGTGCGAACGGCGGGGCAGTCTGGTTCCGCTCCGAGTACGACCTTGCCGGCGATTCGACGCTGGTGGTGCGCAATACCCTCTTCGAGGGCAATTACGCGCTCTACAGCGGCGGCGCGGTCGCGTTCGAGGACTCCATCGGCGCGGCGTCGATCACGGGCAGCACGTTCACGGGCAACCAAGCCTCCGGCAATCTGAATGGCCTGCAGACCCGGCAGTGGATCCGCGACCGCCTGGCCGAGCGGACCGTGCCCGCCGACCATGGACGCGGCCAGCCGGCGTCCGGCAGCGGTGGCGCGATTGCCGTTGGCGACATCGACCACGATCTGGTCGTCGAGGACAGCCTGTTGTCCGGCAATGCGGGTTTCGTCGGTGGCGGCGTCGCCTTGTTGGGCGCCGAAGGCGGCACCCTGCAGGTGCGGCGTTCGACCCTGACCGGAAATTTCGCCTACATCGGCGGCGGCAGCTTCGCCGCGGACTATTTTGGACCGCTGCGCGGCGAGGGCGAATCGGGTCCGGATTTCGTGCTCGAGAACAGCACGATTTCCGGCAACCTGGCCCTGGTCGGGGCGGGTGCTGCGCTCGGCTACATGGACGGCACCTCGGCCGATCCGGCCGCAGTGATCGTGAATGCGACCTTGCAGGACAATCTCGCCCTCACGGGGCCATCCCTGGTGGCGTTCCAACTGTATTCGAATGACGGGTCCTCGCCGGTGCTGGTGCAGAACACCTCGTTGTCGGGCACGTTGTATGCCTCCGGGGAGGCGCGTGGTCCGGGGTATTCGGAGGGCAGCGATGTCCTGTGCGGCAGCGGCACGACGCGCGGTCCGATCGTGATCTGCCCGGCGGTAAGGAGTTCGCTGATGCGTGACGCCAGCCCCGACGCCGATTCTTCCCCCAACATCGTCGATCTCGGCGGCAACCTGTTCGG
>CALMWD010000025.1 GCA_937873105.1 uncultured Rhodanobacteraceae bacterium | reverse complement strand
GGAACGCGAGCGCGGCCAACGTCATGTAGCCGCCGTAGCTGCCGCCCATGATGCCGATGCGGTCGGCATCGACGTAATCCAGGGTCTGCAGGTAGGCCTTGCCGTCGACGCAGTCCCAGAGCGGCTCGCGCCCGTGCTTGCCGTCGTCGGCGGCGTAGAAGGTCTTGCCGTAGCCGGAACTGCCGCGGTTGTTGATGCCGAGGATGACGTAGCCGTTGTTGGCCAGGAACTGCGCGGCGTAGTTGTAGGCGCGCGTGGTCTGCCCGCCGGGACCGCCATGCACCAGCAGCATCGCCGGTGCCTTGTTCGTCGCCGTCGCCTGATGCGGCTTCCACAGGATGTTCGGAATTTCCAGGCCATCACGCGCCTTGAAGCGCACGACGCTGGACTCGACCAGATCGGCCGGATCGATGCGCGCGCTCAACGAGGTCGTGAGCCGCACCGGCAGGTCCCGGCCGAATTCGAACACGTACAGATCGTTCGGCTGGCGATCGCCATTGAGGTAGAAGGCCATGCGCGATTCCGAGCGCGAGATGCGCACGTTGCGGATCTCGCCGGCCGGCAAGCTCGGCAACGACACCGCGGCGCCGCTGGCCGCGGCGAACAGTTCCACGCGGGTCGCGCCGTCGACATTGGTCATGTCGATGCGGTACTTGCCGTTGTGCGAGAACGCGACGTCGACGATGTCCCAGTTCGCGCTGCGCACGTCTTCGTGCTTTCCGGTCGCGAATTCGTAGCGGCGCAGGCGCGCGAACTCGCTGCCTTCGTTGCTGGTGTAGTAGAGGAAGCGCCCATCCGGCGAGTAATCCTGGGCCGAGAACCGCGCATCGCCGCGGTGCGGCGTCAGATGCGCGATCTTGCCGCTCTCGCGATCGAACAGGTAGAGGTCGTTGTCGTTGGTCGTGCGGGTCTTGCCGAGCGCGACGTAGCGGCCGTCGTCGGAGATTTCCCCGAGTTCGTAGCCCTCGTCGTTGCGGAACACGAGTTCGCGCGCGTAGGTCCTGGCGTCGTGGCGGTACAGGTCGAAGAACTTCGGATCGCGCTCGTTGCTGGTCACGTGGAACGCATCGCCCGCATGATTGAAGCCTGCGAATGCCGCCTTGAGACGGTCGCCCGGGGTGAGATCGCGTTCGCTGCCGTCCGCCTCGATCACGTACAGATGGTTCAACTCGTTGCCGCCCTGGTCGCGCGTGACCAGCATGCGCGTGTCGTTCGGGAAATAGCCGACGGCGTAGACGTTGTCGGTGCCGGATCGCGTCACCGCGGCCCACTCGCCGCCGCCGACCGGCATCGTGTAGGCGTTCCAGACCCCGCTGCGGTTCGAGGAGAACATCACCCGGCGTTCGTCCGGCGAAAACGAAGCGCCCTGCACCGAGACGGTGTCGATGAAGTCGGCGATGGCGTATTGCTTGAGCGGGCGGGCTGCGACCGGGGTGCTCGCTTCGTCCTCGGGCGCGATGGCCACGGGGCTGGACGTCGAGCAAGCCGCCAGGCCCAGGACGACGGCGACGGCGGCGGGCAGCAGCAGGCGGGCGGGTTGCATGTCGGGCGACTCCGGTCGGGACGAATTTCGGCACGCTAACACGCCCCGCGGCGTGTCCCCAGTGTCGATGGTCCGTGCCTTCGAACAAGCCGCGCGGCTACGCTAGCGACTCCATCGATGCCAGGCCACGAGGAGCCTTCCATGCCCGCCACCATCAGCAAATCCACGCCCATCCTCTGCGTCGAACGCATCGAACCGTCCCTGCCGTTCTTCGAGGCCGTCGGCTTCTCCAAGGTCATGGACGTGCCGCACGGCGACCACCTCGGCTTCGCCATCCTGAGCGACGGCAAGGTCGAGCTGATGATGCAGACCTACGATTCGATCGCCGAGGACATGCCGCAGATCGTCGATGCCGCACGCGGCCGCAGCTTCCTGTTCGTGGAAGTGCCGGACCTGGCCGGCGTCGAGGCCGCGCTCGCCGGACACAGCGTCTTTCTGCCCCGCCGCACCACCTTCTACGGCGCCGACGAAACCGGCTACATCGAGCCGGGCGGACACTACGTGACCTTCGCCCAGTTCGCGAAGGACGGCTGAGCTCAGCGCTCGCCGTCCTCGTCGTCGCTCGCGGTTTCGATCGGCGAAGCGTCGCCGTCCTCGACGTCCGGCGATTCGTCCCCCGAAGCGGCAGCCCCTTCGGCATTCACGGGTGCGTTCGCGGCGGCCTCGACCATCTGCTGTTCGTCGGTCTGCACGCCGATGTGATAGGTCGCGAAGCCCGGCAGCACGATCTGGTTCAGGGCCATGCCGATGACCTTGCCCTGCACCGGCGAAACGATGGCGCGCTCGCTGTTCTGGACCGGGTCGACGACCTTGCCGAGGCGCTGGCCGACGCGCACGCGGTCGCCGAGGTTCACCTCCGAAAACAGCATGCCGCCGGCGTCGGAGCGCACCCATTTCGCCGAGTAGAACAGCGCCTGCGGTTCCGCCCACATGCGGAAGCTGCGGGTCATGCCCATCTTGTGCAGCAGCGTGTGCAGGGCCTGGACCGCATGGTCGATCTCGGCCGGTGCCAGGCGCATCGGCGAACCGACTTCGAAGGTGATCGCGGGAATGCCGGCCTCGACCGCCGCGCGCCGCAACATGCCGCGCGAACCCGGCGAATGCAGGACCGCGGTGGCGCCGAAACCTCGGGAAAACTCCAGCACCGCAGGGATGCGCAGGTCGCCACGCACCTGCGGCAGGTTCTTGCGGTCGAACGAACCGGTATGGAAGTCGACCAGGGCCTGGCAGTTCGCCGCGACCTCGTCGAAGAAGCTGTGCGCGATGCGCGACGCGGCGCTGCCGTTCGGCGAGCCCGGGAAATAGCGGTTCAGGTCGCGGCGGTCGGGCAGGTAGCGGGAGCCGCGCGCGTACCCGAGGAAGTTGACGATCGGCACGCCGATCACGGTGCCCGACAGTTCGGCCGGATCGAGTTCGTTCATCAGCCGGCGGATGATCTCGATGCCGTTCAACTCGTCGCCGTGGATGGCCGCGGTCAGGCAGATGCGCGGCCCGACCGTCGCGCCATGGACGCCGATGACGGGCGTGGTGACGACGGTGCCGTCGAAACTCTGCCCGGAGGCCCAGCGCAGCTCGGCGCGCGTGCCGGGCTCGACCGACTGGCCAAGCAGGGACAGCGGCGTGGTTTCCGCGCCCTCGGCGAGCCCCGCCACGGGCGCCCCCGCCGCCGCATCCATCACCGGCGCGACCACGGCCGACGGCGTCCTCGCGATCTTGGGTTTGCGCGCCGGCACGCTCGGCGAAGCCGGTGCGTCGGGCGAGGCCGTCGGCGCCGCCGCTGCCGGTGCCTGCTCGACCGGGAAGTCCTGCGCCGCGGCCAGCGTCGAGAAGGCTAGCCATGCCCAGGCGCAGCAGCGCTTCATCGCGCCGCCTCCCGGCACTGCGCACAGACGCCGTGCACTTCCAGCGTCTGCGCGCGCGGCGTGAAGCCGAGGGCATGGGCATGCGCGACCAGCTGCGTCGCCACGTTGGAATCGCAGAACTCGGTCGCGGCCCCGCATTCGTCGCAGATGAAGAACGGCACGGTATGGCGTTCCGCCGGGTGGTGGCAGCTGGTGTAGGCGTTGATCGACTCGAGCTTGTGGATGAAGCCGTGCTCGATCAGGAAATCGAGCGCGCGATAGACCTGCGTCGGCGCCGCACGGGCGACTTCCGGGCGCAGCTGGTCGAGCAGGTCGTAGGCCTTGACCGGCTTGTCGGCGACGGCGATCAGTTCCAGCACGCGCCGGCGCATCGGCGTCAGCTTCAGGCCACGCGTGTCGCAAGCGGCTTCCACCGCGTGCACGAACGACACCGGCGCGTGCGCATGCTGGTGCCCTCCGTGTCGCAGCGGACTCATCTCAGGCCGCCTGGCGCTGGCAATGGCGCACGGCCGCGTCG
>CALMWD010000024.1 GCA_937873105.1 uncultured Rhodanobacteraceae bacterium | reverse complement strand
GCGAGCGGATCGGGATCGGCGCGCACGCGGCTGCGGTCCTGCACCTCGATCAGGCCGTACAGCGTGCGTGCCCGCGCCGCGAGGTGCACGCGCCCCAGCGGCGCACGGCTCGGCCACGGCTGCAGCGCGGCGTTCTGCCAGTCATCCGCACTGCCGTCGAGCAGCAGCACCGGCGGCGCCTCCGGCAGCACGGCCACGCGTCCGGTCGCGGGCAGGGCCGGCGCCGTCGCGACGAAGGCCTGCGCCAGCGCCCGCGCCGACGACAGCTGGGCGCGCTCCTGGCCTTCGCGCAGCAGCAGCTCCATCTGCTTGATGAACTGGAACCCGGCCCAGGGCAGCAGCAAGGCCACCAGGGCGATCAGGATCAGCTTGAGGCGCAGGGTCATGACAGGCGCAGTCTAGGGCGAAAGGCATCGCGGCTTGGAAGCCGCTCCCACACGATTGCCGAAGCCCAGTAGGAGCGGCTTCCAAGCCGCGACATCGCAACCTCAGGCACGCCAGCGATAACCGGCGCCGTGCATGGTCTCGATCTCGTCGAAGTTCGGGTCGATGGCGAGGAACTTCTTGCGGATGCGCTTGATGTGCGAAGTGATGGTGGCGTCGTCGACCACGACCTGGGCGTCGCGCATCAGCTGGTCGCGCGACTTCACGTGGCCGGGATGGCGGACCATCGTGTGCACCATCCAGAACTCGGTCACGGTCAGCGGCACTTCCTGGTCCTTCCAGGTCACGCGCATGCGTTCCGGCTGCAGCGACAGGTCGCCGTTCTTCAGCGTCGCTTCCGCGCCCTGCGGACGGCGCAGCGCGTCGACGCGGCGGAACAGGGTGTTGATGCGCGCCGTCAGATGCGGCAGCGACACGTCCTTGGTCAGGTAGTCGTCGGCGCCGAGGCGCAGCCCCGAGATGATGTCGAAGTCGGAATCACGCGCGGTCAGGAAGATGATCGGCAGCGTCGGCGACTTCTGGCGCAGCTCGCGGCAGAGTTCGAAACCGCCCTCGGGCTCGTCGCCGAGGCCGATGTCGATCAGCACCAGGTCGGGCAGGCGGATGTCGAAGCCGCTGCTCGCCTCGGGGCGCGAGGCATAGGTCTGCACCTCGAAACCGAGGCGGCGCAGCGCGTCGGAATAGTTGGCGCGGATGGCGGGTTCGTCTTCGACGATGGCGATCTGTCGGGCCATGACGTGATCCTTTGGAGTGGCGTGCAGCTTACGCGGCCGGGACATCCAGACAACGCCCGGCCGTCCCCTGCCCCGGTTTTGCCCCACCGCGCGCCCGATCTCGGCACTGCTACCCTAGGCGGCGATCAGGGATGCCGCGACGCACGATCCATGAACGAGCCCGCACCACCCTCGGGTCAGACCACGGCCCTGTTGCTGAACCGCTTGCGCGGCGGCGACCGCACCGCGGCGGACCTGCTGGTGCGCCGCGTCGAGCCGATGCTGAAGCGCTGGGCGCACGGCCGCCTGCCGCCGCAGCTGCGCGATGCCAACGACACCGCGGACCTCGTGCAACTGGCGCTGATGCGGGCGCTGGCGCGCTCCGACCAGTTCGACGCCGCACACGCCGGCGCGTTCTACGCGTACTTGCGGCAGACGCTGATGAATGCGCTGCGCGACGCCCTGCGCGAGCGCCGCCTGCAGCCCGAACGCGCCGACGAAGCCGCACTCGCCAGCCTGCCCGCTGCCGCCGGATCGCTGCTGGAGGCGACACTCGGGCGCGAAGGCGCGATCGCCTACGAACAGGCCCTGCAACAGCTGCCGCCGCATTACCAGGCGCTGATCGTGATGCGCTTCGAATTCGGCATGAGCTTCCCGGAAATCGGCGAGGAACTGTCCGAATCCGCCGATGGCGTGCGCATCAAGCTGCAACGTGCGCTCAAGAAGATGTCCGAACTGCTGCACGAGCCCGATGGCCACTGAACCTGACGACCGCCAAGACCTCGACGACCTGATCGCACGCATCGCCGACGGCCACACCCTCAATACCGGCGCCACCGCGTCCGATCCCGCCCTGCGTCGCGTGCAGGCGCTCGGACAGATGCTCGACGGCGTCGCGCGCGCCGCCGATCTCGTCCAGCAGGCGGCGCCGCACGTCGGCAGTCGCAGCGACCAACTCGG
>CALMWD010000023.1 GCA_937873105.1 uncultured Rhodanobacteraceae bacterium | reverse complement strand
CGGCCATGAACGGCATGTCTTCCACCGGCACGATCGTCGACACGACACCCTTGTTGCCGTGGCGGCCGGCCATCTTGTCGCCCGGCTGGATACGGCGCTTCACGGCCAGGTACACCTTGACCATCTTGAGCACGCCGGGGGCGAGGTCGTCGCCGGCAGTGATCTTGCCCTTCTTCTCGGTGAAGCGCTTGTCGAACTCGGCACGATGGCGCGCGATCTGCTCCTGCGCCTTCTCGATGAACTCCGCGGCATCCTCGTCCTTCATGCGGATCTGGAACCATTCGTCCTTCTTCAGGCCGTCGAGGAAGTCGTTCGTGATCTCGGCGCCCTTCTTCAGTCCCTGCGGACCGCCGTTGGCGACGCGACCGACGATCTGCATGCGCAGGCGCGCGTAGATCGCGCCCTCGAGGATGCGGAACTGGTCGTCGAAGTCCTTCTTGACGCGCTTGATCTCCATTTCCTCGATCTGGCGCGCGCGTTTGTCCTTTTCGATGCCGTCGCGGGTGAAGACTTGCACGTCGATGACGGTGCCGTCCATGCCCGGCGGCACGCGCAGCGAGGTGTCCTTCACGTCCGAGGCCTTCTCGCCGAAGATGGCGCGCAACAGCTTCTCTTCCGGCGTCAACTGGCTTTCGCCTTTCGGCGTGACCTTGCCGACGAGGATGTCGCCGGCCTTCACTTCGGCACCGATGTAGACGATGCCGCTCTGGTCGAGACGGGTGAGCGCCTGTTCCGAGACATTCGGGATGTCGGCGGTGATTTCTTCCGGACCGAGCTTGGTGTCGCGTGCGACGCACGCCAGCTCTTCGATGTGGATGGTGGTATAGCGGTCTTCCTGGACGACGCGTTCCGACAGCAGGATCGAGTCTTCGAAGTTGTAGCCGTTCCACGGCATGAACGCGACCAGCATGTTCTGGCCGAGCGCCAGCTCGCCAATGTCCGTGGACGGGCCGTCCGCGAGCACGTCGCCCTTCTCGACCACGTCACCGACCTTCACCAGGGGGGTCTGGTTCAAGCAGGTGTTCTGATTCGAGCGCGTGTACTTGACCATCGAATAGATGTCGACGCCGGCGTCGTTGTCGCCGATCTCGGCTTCATTCACGCGCACCACGATGCGGGCGGCATCGACCTGCTCGATCTGGCCGCCGCGCAGGGCATTGACGACCACGCCGGAGTCGCGCGCGACGACGCGTTCGATGCCGGTGCCGACCACCGGGGTCTGCGCCTTCAGCGTCGGCACGGCCTGGCGCTGCATGTTCGCGCCCATCAGCGCGCGGTTCGCGTCGTCGTGCTCGAGGAACGGCACCAGCGCCGCAGCAACCGAGACCGGCTGCATCGGCGAGACGTCCATGTATTGGATGTCCTTGCGCTGGCGCAGTTCCGATTCGCCGCGGTAGCGGGCGGACACGAGGTCTTCGGTCAGGTTGCCCTTCTCGTCGATCTCCGAGTTCGCCTGCGCGATCACGAGTTCGGCTTCTTCGATTGCCGAGAAGTACTCGCACTCGTTCGTGACCTTGCCGTTGATCACCTTGCGGAACGGCGTCTCCAGGAAGCCGTAGCTGTTGGTGCGCGCATAGACCGCGAGCGAATTGATCAGGCCGATGTTCGGGCCTTCCGGCGTTTCGATGGTGCAGACGCGGCCGTAATGGGTGTTGTGCACGTCGCGCACTTCAAAACCGGCGCGTTCGCGCGTCAGGCCGCCCGGACCCAGCGCCGACACGCGGCGCTTGTGCGTCACTTCCGACAGCGGGTTGTTCTGGTCCATGAACTGGCTGAGCTGCGAGGAGCCGAAGAACTCCTTGATCGCCGCGGCCACCGGCTTGGCGTTGATCAGGTCCTGCGGCGACAGGTCTTCCGACTCGGCCAGCGACAGGCGCTCCTTCACGGCGCGCTCGACGCGCACCAGTCCGACGCGGAACGTGTTTTCGGCCATTTCGCCCACCGAGCGCACGCGGCGGTTGCCGAGGTGGTCGATGTCGTCGACCACGCCCTGGCCGTTGCGGATCGCGATGAGCACCTTGAGCGCGTCGATCACGTCGGAGAAGTCGGCGCCGTATTCCTTGAACAGGCGCTTGCCTTCGTCGTCGTTGCGGCCGGCGAAGTACTTGCCGTCGTAGAGCACGCCGGTCCCGGTGACTTCCTTGCGGCCGACGCGACGATTGAACTTCATCCGGCCGACGCCCGACAGGTCGTAGCGCTCGAACGTGAAGAACAGGTTCTGGAACAGGTTCTGCGCCGCTTCCTTGGTCGGCGGCTCGCCCGGGCGCATCATGCGGTAAATCTCGACCAGCGCCTCGAGCGGCGTGCGGGTCGGGTCGATGCGCAGGGTCTGCGAGATGTACGGACCGCGGTCGAGGTCGTTCACGAACAGCGTGCCGATCGTCTCGATGCCGGCCTTGCGGAACTTGGCCAGGTGGTCGTCGTTCAGCTCCTCGTTGGCCGCGGCCAGCAGTTCGCCGGTCTTCTTGTCGACCACGTCATGCGCCAGGATGCGGCCGAGCAGGTACTCGTCCGGCACTTCCAGCGCGCCGATCTGCGCCTGCTGCAGGTCGCGCACGTGACGCGCGGTGATGCGCTTGCCCGCCTCCACGATCAGCTTGTCGCCGATGCGGATGTCGAAGGCCGCGGTTTCGCCGCGCAGGCGTTCCGGGATCAGCAGCAACTCGGCGCCACCCTGCTTGTTCAGGGTGAACTCGTTGCGCTCGAAGAACATGTTGAGCATTTCTTCGTTGTTGTAGCCGAGCGCGCGCAGCAGGATGGTCACCGGCAGCTTGCGGCGACGGTCGATGCGGGTGAACAGGCAGTCCTTCGGATCGAACTCGAAGTCGAGCCAGGAGCCGCGGTAGGGAATGACGCGCGCGCTGTACAGCAGCTTGCCCGAGCTGTGCGTCTTGCCGCGATCGTGGTCGAAGAACACGCCCGGCGAACGGTGCAGCTGCGAGACGATGACGCGCTCGGTG
>CALMWD010000022.1 GCA_937873105.1 uncultured Rhodanobacteraceae bacterium | reverse complement strand
GCCAAACACGTCCCGGACGACGCCATCGGCGCGCGTGCGGCCGACCTCGAAACCATGGCGGCGCTGGCGCGGGAAGGCGTCGGCCTGGCCCTGTTGCCGAGCGACCAGCACCTGCCCGACTTGCAGCGCCTGTTCCCGGTCGAGCCGCGCTTCACCGGGGAACTATGGCTGCTGACGCATCCCGACCTGCGCCATGTCGCCCGCATCAAGACCTTCATGGAGTTCCTGACCGAGCGCCTGCGCAACGACCCGCGCCTGGTCGAACCCGCCGCCGCGACGTGACGAGCCGGTGCCGCGTTGATTCATCTGGGGTTTGGCCCCATTGTCACCATCCTTGACTTATAATCCGAGGCTGTTGTCCTGGGGCCCCGGGACAGCGCCATACCAACAAGGAGACTCCGATGAACCGTAAGCATTTGTGTGCCCTGATTGCGCTCTCGTTGGGCGCGGGCGCCGTTTCGGCGCAAGACTACGACAGCCGCTGGTATTTCGCCCCGGCCGTCGGCGTCTCGCACAACGACAACGAGCGTTATGTCGACTCCGACGACACCGAATTCGGTTCGCTCGGTTTCGGCCGCTTCGTCGCCGAAAACACCTCGCTCGACCTGAGCATCGACTACACCAGCCGCAACCTCGGCAGCCAGTACCACTACGTCGGCGACCTCGACAGCTTCGCGCTGACCGCCTCGCTGCGTCATTACTTCACCGACTGGTCGTGGCGTCCGTTCCTGAAGGTCGGCCTGGGCCTGTCCGAAGCCGCGGTCACCGACCAGGCGCTGAACTACGGCACCGATCGCAACATCAACCCGGTGTTCGATGCCGGCCTCGGTTTCGGCCATGACGTGAACGACAGCGTCGCTCTGCGCACCGAACTGTCCTACCGCTACGACATGGACGACCGCTCGATCCCGGGCGTCGACCACTTCGGCGACTGGATCGCGACCTTCGGCGCCACCTTCAAGCTCGGCGAAGCCGCCGCTCCCGCAGCCGCTCCGGCGGCCGATCCGGCCAGCGAGCCGGCCGCTCCGGTGGAAACCCCGGCGGCGCCGGACTGCAGCACGCTGGACGGCGACAACGACGGCGTGAACGACTGCGACGACAAGTGCCCGACCTCGGCCGCCGGCGAAGCGGTGGGTGCGGACGGTTGCGCCCAGGCCATCGTCATCGACCTGCGTGGCGTCAACTTCGCGTTCGACAAGTCGGACCTGACCGCCGAATCGATCGCCATCCTCGACCAGGCCGTCGACGTGCTGAACCGCTACCCGGCCCTCAAGGTCGAAGTGGCCGGCCACACCGACTCGGTCGGTACCGATGCCTACAATCAGGGCCTGTCGGAACGCCGCGCCAAGACCGTGTACGACTACCTCACGGGCAAGGGCATCGCTGCCGATCGCCTGTCGGGACCGAACGGTTACGGCGAATCGAAGCCGATCGACACCAACGACACCTCGGAAGGCCGCGCCCGCAACCGCCGCACCGAACTCGTGAAGCAGCAGTAATCCGGCTCACCCCGGAAACGAAGAAACCCCGCCTCGGCGGGGTTTCTTTTTTTTGGCGTCCGATGCGTTTGACGGCGGCGTCGATGCGGGCGGTCAGGCTGCGGCGTATTGCCCCATGCCGCGCAGCTTTTCGTAGCGCTGGGTGAGCAGGACGTCGGTGTCGAGTTTTTCGAGCTGGGCGATCTGGTCGAGGACGACGGCCTTGAGGTTGGCGGCCGTGGTCCTGGGGTCGCGGTGGGCGCCGCCGAGCGGTTCGGGGATGATTTGGTCGATCAGGCCGTGCTCGTGGATGCGCGCCGCAGTCATGCCCATGGCTTCGGCGGCGTCGCGGGCGCGTTCGGCGCTGCGCCAGAGGATCGAGGCGCAGCCTTCGGGCGTGATCACCGAGTAGGTGCTGAACTGCAGCATGTTGACGCGGTCGCCGACGCCGATCGCGAGCGCGCCGCCCGAGCCGCCTTCGCCGATCACGGTGCAGACGATGGGCACGCGCAGCTTGGCCATTTCCAGCAGGTTGCGGGCAATGGCTTCGGACTGGCCGCGCTCTTCCGCGCCGACGCCGGGATAGGCGCCGGGCGTGTCGATCAGCGTCAGCAGCGGCAGGCGGAAGCGTTCCGCCATCTGCATCAGGCGCAGCGCCTTGCGGTAGCCCTCGGGGCGCGGCATGCCGAAGTTGCGGCGGATCTTCTGCTTGGTGTCGCGCCCTTTCTGGTGGCCGATGATCATCACCGCCTTGCCGTCGATGCGACCGAGGCCGCCGACGATGGCGGCGTCGTCCGCGAAGGCGCGGTCGCCGGCGAGTTCGTGGAACTCCTCGCAGATGTGGCCGATGTAGTCGAGCGTGTAAGGTCGCGCCGGGTGCCGCGCCAGCTGCGCGATCTGCCAGGCGCTCAGGTTCTGGAAGATCTCGACGGTCTTCTCGCGCAGCTTGCCGTCCAGTTTCCGGATCTCGGATTCGAAATCGAGCGACTGTCCCTGGGAACTCGCGCGCAGTTCGCGCAGCTTGTCTTCGAGCTCGGCGATGGGCTTCTCGAATTCGAGGATGTTCGGATTCATCTGGGGCTTCCGGAACGCAGAAGGGTGAATGATAGCGTCAGTTGCCGCTTGCACGCGCCAGCGACAGCTGGACCTCGGCGACGCCGTCGAGGCGGCGCAGTTCCTCGACCACCTCGGGCAGGATGCGGATGCGCCAGGCGTCGCCCAGTTGCAG
>CALMWD010000021.1 GCA_937873105.1 uncultured Rhodanobacteraceae bacterium | reverse complement strand
GAACTGTCCGCCAGTGAGCACGCCATCCGGCGCCGTGACGGTGACGCCGAGATCCGGACCCGCACCCACGAGGATCACATTGCCGCCGCCCGAGATGGTGTTGGTGAACGTGCTTTCTTCGCCCGGCTCGAACGCCGTGGTGACCAGGAAATAGCTGGTGCCGGCGGTGAGGTTTTCTCCGAGGATGTCGGAAGTGCCAACGCCGCCGACGCCGTCATCGCTCCCTGCCTGGCAGTTGGTCAGCGGGTCGTTGGGGTCGAAGTTGTTGGCGTAGAGAAGCAGGAACCCATCGGCACCGCCATCCTGAACGCTGGAGAGGTCGTAGGCGCCGGATGCCGACACCGTGAATTCCTGAACATGATAGCCGACGCCCACGCCCACACCGCTCAGTCCGGAGCAGTCCGCGAATGTTCGGTTCCAGGTCGGGGCGCCCACCGTGGTGTCGCTGTAGTTGACGGTGTCGAGGACGACGGGCGCCGGCGTACCGCGCTGTTCGGTTCCTTTCCGCGAAATCTCCAACGCGCGCAAGTCGATGTTCTGGCGTTCCGGTGTTGACGAGGCGAGTGAGAGGCCGGAAAGCGCGATCAGCGCAGCGGCGGCCAGGGAGTGGCGAATGGACATCGTGCGTCTCCATGTTCGATACGTGGGAAGTAAATTCCCGCTGAACGAGAATTCACATGCCACCATAGCGTGACCAATGACACGATGCAAATGATTGCATCGTGACCGGGTCACTTCAGGGGGATGTCGCCACCTTCGAAACGGAAGGGGATCGACACCAGTTCCATGTCGCGGTTCACCTGGACCGCGAAGTGCAGGTGCGGCCCGGTGGAGAAACCGGTGTTGCCGGACAGGCCGATCACCTGGCCGCGACGCACGCGCTGTCCGGGCTGGACCTTGGCCGATTCCAGCTGCAGGTGCGCGTACACGCCCATCGATCCGTCCTCGTGCAGCACGCGCACGTGGTTGGCGCGACTGCCGAACTTTTCCTTGTCGAGGCCGGCGCCGAAGAAGTCCTCCTCGACCATCATCACCGTGCCTTCGCGGGCACACAGGACCGGCGTGCCTTCGTCGACGCCGAGGTCGACGGCGTAGCGCGAATGGGTGCCGGTGTGCGTGAACGGCCCGTTGAAGCCCTGGGCCAGCACGAACTTCGTGCCGCCCGCGAAGGGCACCAAGTACTCGACGCTGTCGTCGTGGCGGGCATTGGGACTGCCCGGGATCGCGATGTAACGCAGGCCGAAGCGCGAGTCGCGATACCGGTCGGCCGGATACGCCTTGGCCACCTGGCGCTGCTCGAAGCCGCCGCGCACCGTGTGCAGCGGCAACGGCGGTTCGGTGGCGACGTTCGTGGCCTCGACGCATTCCAGCTGCACCGCCACCGGCCCGGCGATCTTGTTCACGAAGGTCATCGTGCGCTCATTGCCGGCATCGTTGGTGAACATCTCGACGATGTCCTGCTCGTCGGCGCGGATCAGCGTCTCCTTGATGTCCTTCGCCTCCGACGGATTGGCGGGCGGCCGATCGGTCACGTGCAGGACGCCGTTCTTGTCGCGGTACTGGTACAGGCGCTTGGCATCGGCGGCGCCGGGCAGGGCGACGACCAGGGCGATACAGGCGAGGGCGAGCCGTCGGAAACGATTCATCAGGGAATCTTAGCGGGCCGGTTGCAGCCCTGGATGCCCGCTGCGGAAGCGCCGGGCCCGGCGGCGCGAACAGGTCAACCAAAGGTCAGGAGGATCAACCGGCGCATTCGCGCGCCCATGCCTCCGCCTGCGCGATCAGCATGCGCGGCAGCGGCGGGGACTTCCGCATCGCCGCGCTGGCCTCGCGGATGCGTTCGGCGAGTTGCGGCGCCGGCGCGAGCCGGCATTGCGCATAGGCGAGGGCGGCGCGTTCGGCATCGACGAAGCTGCGTTCGCTGAATACCCCGCGCTCGCGTTGCACCAGGACCGGTGCGAGCAGGTCGACGGCTTCCTGGTAGCGGGCCTGGGCGATGCGGATGCGGGCCCGGTCGGCCCGATAGGCGAGCAAGCGCGGATCGTCGTCGTTGCCGAGGGCGACTTCGATCGCGGTCGCGCCGTCCAGCAACTGCTCCGCGTCGGCGAGACGTCGTTCGACGATCCGGGTCTGTGCGAACGAGTGCATCGTCCGTGCGTTCTCGATGTGGTTTTCGCCATAAAACGCGCGTTGTCGGGCCAGCAGTGCCGAGTAGGCACGATCGGCTTCGTCGAAACGACCGAGCTCGCGCAGGCTCATGGCGAAATTGCGGGTGAGCGCGAGCACCGCCGGGGTGCGTTCGGGCTTGAGTTGCCCGAGCTGGTCCAGCGCTTCCTTCAGCTTGGCGTGGCCTTCCTCGACGCGGCCCTCGATGACCATGAAGGTGCCGAGGTTGCCGAGTGCGGTGGCATAGTTCGAGCGACTGTCCGGAAGCTGTTGCGCGAGGATCGCGACGGAGCGCTCGAGCATGGCGGTCGCCTCCGTGTTGCGACCCAGCGCACGCAAGGTCACCGAGGTCTGCTGCAACAGGCCGCCCAACTGCCAGCTGGCGACGTCGCCCATGGCCTCCCGCCGCGCCAACGCGGTCTGCATGAGGCGCAGCGATTCCCGGTATTCGCCGCGCCCGAAATGCAGGCGCGCGCGCTCGTTGTACGCGTCGGCCACGTCGTTTTCCGGCACGTCCGGCAGCGCCAGCCAGAGGCCGAGGGCGCGGTCGAACATGCGCGCCGCCTCGTCCGCCAGGCCCTGGTGCGCCATGATGCGGCCGGCCGCATGGAACATCGAGGCACGGGCGTCGTCGCCCATCGTCGTCGTGTCGCCCTGCTCGAGGCGTGCGACGCTGCGCGACAGCAATTCCTTCGCGCTGAGGTCGTCGCCGCGGGTCGCCGAGGGATTGGCGGACGCAAACAGCTCCTGGAAGTAGGACGCGACCGCCTTGGCCTTGTCGCGTTCGCGTTCGGTTTCGGCCAGTTGCCGGTCGAGTGCGGCGACGTGGAAGGCGAGGAAGGCGAGCGCGGCGGCCAGCACCGCCGCGCCCGCGAAGACCGCGAGCCAATGCCTTCTCAGGAAGGCGCGCAATCGGTAGCCGCGTTCGCCGCGCCGCGCCTCGACCGCCTCGCCGGCAAGCCAGCGCTCCAGGTCGGCGAACAGGGCGTCGGCGCTCGAATAGCGGTCTTCCGGGCGCTTGCGCAGCGCCTTCAGGCAGATCGCATCGAGGTCGGCGTCGGGCGGTCCGGCGACGCGCGTCGGGGCGAGCGGTTCGGTGTAGAGAATGGCGCGGATCAGGGCCGCGTTGCCGTCCGCCTTGCCGTAGGGCGATTCGCCGGCCAGCAATTCGAACAGCAGCACCCCGAGCGCGTAGATGTCGACGCCGACACCGCCGTCGCGATCGCCCTGCACCTGCTCGGGCGCGGCGTAGCGCAGGGTCATCTGGCTCGGTCCGGTCGCGGTGATCGCGTCCTCGTCGAGCAGGCGCGCGATGCCGAAATCGAGCAGCTTGGGCACGCCGTCGGCGCTGACCAGCACGTTTGCGGGCTTGAGGTCGCGGTGTACGACCAGCTTGCGATGCGCGT
>CALMWD010000020.1 GCA_937873105.1 uncultured Rhodanobacteraceae bacterium | reverse complement strand
GACCGGCGAAGGCAAGAAGCTCACCTCCGAACAGATGGTCGAGTTCTACGCCGGCTGGTGTGCGAAGTACCCGATCGTGTCCATCGAGGACGGCATGTCCGAGTCGGACTGGGACGGCTGGAAACTGCTCACCGAACGCATCGGCCAGACCGTGCAGCTGGTCGGCGACGACCTGTTCGTGACCAATCCGAAGATCCTGCGCGAAGGCATCGACAAGGGCGTCGGCAACGCCATCCTGATCAAGGTCAACCAGATCGGCACGCTCAGCGAGACGCTGGACGCGATTGCGCTGGCGCATGCGAACCGCTACGCCGCGATCATCTCGCACCGCTCCGGCGAAACCGAGGACACCACGATCGCCGACCTGTCGGTCGCGACCACGGCGACCCAGATCAAGACGGGTTCGTTGTGCCGCACCGACCGCGTCGCCAAGTACAACCAGCTGCTGCGCATCGAAGAAGCGCTGGGCGCCAAGGCGCGTTACGCCGGTCGGGCCGCCTTCGTCAGCCTGGCCGCGTTCCGCTGATCGACGCCGGTGCGGTTGCGCCATCCCTACCGCTGGCTGGTCCTCGGGCTGATCGCGTTGCTGATCGGCCTGCAGGTCAAGCTGTGGTTCGGGCAGGGCGGTCGCCCGGAAGTCGCGCACCTGCGCGAGCGCGTGGCGGCGCAGCGCAAGGAGAACGCCGAGCTGCGCAGGCGCAACGAGGCGCTCGCCGCGGAAGTGGAAGACCTGAAGTCCGGCACCGAGGCGATCGAGGAGCGCGCGCGCAGCGAACTCGGCATGATCAAGCCCGGTGAAGTGTTCTATCAGGTGATCGAGCCGGAAACGCCGGCCAAGGAGAACGAATGATCTGGTGTGTGGTGCCCGCCGCGGGACGCGGACAACGCTTCGGCGCGGCCTTGCCCAAGCAATACGCGCCCCTGGTCTCGGAGCCGATGATCGTGCGCACGCTCGACCGCCTGGCCGCGCATCCGCGCGTCGCCGGGCTGATGGTCGCCCTGGCCAAGGACGATCCGCATTGGCCCGGCATCGACGAACTCGAAGGCAAGCCGGTGCGCACCTGCATCGGCGGCGAGGAGCGCGCGCAGTCGGTGCTGGCCGCGCTCGATGCGCTCGTCGGCACGGTGTCCGACTCGGACTGGATCATGGTGCACGACGCGGCCCGGCCCTGCATCCGCCACGGCGACATCGACGCGCTGATCGAGCAGGGCTCGCGCCACGACGACGGCGCCATCCTCGCCGCACCGATGCGCGACACGGTGAAACGCGGCGCCGCCGGCGGCCGCATCGAGCGCAGCGAGAATCGCAGCGAACTCTGGCGCGCACTGACGCCGCAGCTGTTCCGCTTCGGCCGCCTGCGCATGGCCTTGCGTTCGGCGCTCGCGGATGCCGCAAGCGCGGCGGCGATCACCGACGAGGCTTCGGCCATCGAACGCGCCGGCGGTCATCCGCTGCTCGTGGTCGGTGCCGACGACAACATCAAGGTGACGACGCTGCACGACCTGGCCCTGGCCGAGTTCATCCTGACTTCGCCGGCATGACGCATCGCATCGGGCACGGTTTCGACGTGCATGCGTTCAAGGACGGCGACCACGTGATGCTGGGCGGCGTGCGGGTGCCGCACGATCGCGGCATCGACGCGCATTCCGATGGCGACGTGGTGCTGCACGCGCTCTGCGACGCGCTGCTCGGCGCCTTGGCGCTCGGCGACATCGGCCAGCATTTCCCGCCCTCGGATCCGCGCTGGAAGGATTGCGACAGCCGCGTCTTCCTGCGCCACTGCGCCGGCCTGCTGCACGAGCGTGGCTGGCATGTCAGCAATGCCGACATCACCGTGCTGGCGGAAGCGC
>CALMWD010000019.1 GCA_937873105.1 uncultured Rhodanobacteraceae bacterium | reverse complement strand
ATCCGATTCCCGCAGGCAGCCTGATGCTCACCGACATCGGCGCCGAGGTCGAGGGCTATACCGCCGACGTCACCCGTACCTATCCGCAGAACGGCCGCTTCAGCCCCGAGCAACGCGCGATCTACGAGGCGGTGCTGCGCGCGCAGGACGCCACCATCGCGATGATGAAGTCCGGTGCCCACATGCGCGACCTGCACGAAGCGGCGATCAGGATCCTCGGCGAGGACCTGCTGCGCCTCGGCCTGATCAGCCGCAACGAACGCGAGCAGGTGCGCATGTATTTCCCGCACGGTCTCGGCCATGACCTCGGGCTGCGCGTGCACGACGTCAACGACCGCGCCGAACCGCTGGCGCCGGGCCGGATCGTGACCAGCGAACCCGGCATCTACGTGCGCGCCGCCGATGTGCGCGCGAACCCGGCGTATCTCGCCCTGCCGGAATCGGAACGGGCCGGCATCGATGCGGCGCTGACGAAGTACGCCGACCTCGGCGTGCGCATCGAGGATGACATCCTCGTCACCCCCGGCGCGCCGAAGAACCTGTCGGCGGCCGCGCCGCGCACGATTGCCGAGATCGAGGCCTGGATGGCCGGCGACACGCCCTGAACCGCCCGGGCCTCGTCAGGCGCATGGCCTAACGCTGGCAGCGGGCGCCATCGGCTCGCGGTCCGCGCGCCTTGCGGGGACAATGCGCCACCTTTCCGGAGCCCCGCCATGACCCGCGTGCACAAGCCGATCTCGCTGACCCGCTATCTCATCGAGGAACAACGCCACAAGGGCGTGATCAAGCCGGACCTGCGCCTGCTGATCGAGGTCGTGGCGCGCGCCTGCAAGACCATCGCGACCCAGATCAACAAGGGCGCGCTCGGCGGCGTGCTCGGCAGCGTCGGCTCGGTCAACGTGCAGGGCGAGGTGCAGAAGAAGCTGGACGTGCTCAGCAACGAGATCCTGCTCGAAGCCAACGAATGGGGCGGCCACCTGGCCGCGATCGCGTCCGAGGAAATGGACGATCCGCATCCGATCCCGCATCGCTACCCGAAGGGCGAATACCTGCTGCTGTTCGATCCGCTCGACGGCTCCTCGAACATCGACGTGAACGTCTCGGTCGGCACCATCTTCTCGGTGCTGAAGGCGCCGGAGGGCGTGACCGAGCCCAGGCCCGAGGACTTCCTGCAGCCGGGCACGAAGCAGGTCGCGGCCGGCTACACCGTCTACGGACCGAGCACGGTGCTGGTGCTGACGGTCGGCGACGGCACCCACATGTTCACGCTGGATCGCGAACAGGGCAGCTTCGTGCTGACCGAGATGAACGTGCGCATCCCCGAAGACACCGCCGAATTCGCGATCAACATGAGCAACATGCGCCACTGGGACGCGCCGGTGAAGCGTTACATCGACGAACTGCTGGCCGGCAAGACCGGCCCGCGCGGCAAGGACTTCAACATGCGCTGGGTCGCCTCGATGGTCGCCGACGTGCATCGCATCCTGACCCGCGGCGGCGTGTTCATGTATCCGGTCGACGCCAAGTGCCGCGACAAGGGCGGCCGCCTGCGCCTGATGTACGAAGCCAACCCGATGGCCTTCATCGTCGAACAGGCCGGCGGCGCCGCCACCGACGGCAGCATCCGCATCATGGAACGCCAGCCGCTGGCCCTGCACGAACGCGTGCCGGTGTTCCTCGGCTCGAAGAACGAAGTGGCGCGGGTGACGAGTTACCATCGGGCCTGAATCCACGGCGCGTCCATCCCGCCGGTTCGACCGGCCGCCGGGAATCCTTGCCGCGGCTCGCCCGGACTCGTCTATGCTGCGGCTTTCCTCCTGGAGTCCGTCGCATGCGAATGCTGTTCCGCTGCCTCGTCGCCGTCGCGGCATGGTCGGCCTGGCTGCCCGCCGCAGGCGCGCAGGAGGCGCTGCCGCCGCCGCTGCCCAAGCGCGCAACGGTCTGGGGCGAACGCATGGACCAGGCGCTGCGCGAGGCCGCCTCGAACCCAACCCTCTACGTGGTGCTGCACGGCGCGGAGCCGGCTGGCGAACCCGCCCCCGACGGATGGCGCCACGGATTCGATGCCACTGACTTCGAACCGGCTGGCACGCGCGACATTCCGGAACGCCTGGCCGGCAACCTGAACCGCCTGGATCACCGCCAGCTGTCGCTCGACCTGGGCCGGAACATCCTCGCCAGCGTCGAGTCCAGCCCCGGATTTCGCCGCAACAATCTTGCCTATGCATTGACCCTCGCCGTCGCCGCCAGCCTTCGCCTGACCGACCTGCGGCAGTTCGACGCCGTGCAGGAGGCGCGTCTGCTGCGGATCGTGAACGACGCGCTCGCCGAGTCACCGGCCTTCCAGACGAGCACCGCAACGGAGCGCACCACTGCCTACGATGCGCTGATCGTGACCTCCGGATTGATCTCTCGCATGACCGACGATGCGATCAACCGCAAGGACCGCGAGCTCGCCGAGCGGGCGCGCATACTGGCCCGGGAAACGCTTGCGAGCCTAGGCATTCGGCGCTGAAGCAGCCCGGCATCGAACCGTGCGTTGGCATCGCCGCCGCCTTGGCGTCGAGTCACGAGATGGCGTGACCGCGACCGATCCGCCCGGCATCATGGTCCCATGCTCCCGCCGCTCACGATCGGCCCCCTGATGATGCCGCCCGGCCTCTGGCTGCTGGTG
This sequence comes from uncultured Rhodanobacteraceae bacterium, assembly GCA_937873105.1. Lineage (GTDB taxonomy): Bacteria > Pseudomonadota > Gammaproteobacteria > Xanthomonadales > Ahniellaceae > JADKHK01. Next base: position 2,583 of record CALMWD010000019.1, on the reverse strand, counting down.
CTGATGGCGGTCGCGGCGGCGATCGGCATGCGCCTCGCCGATGTGCGCCGCGGCGAGCGCCACGAGGACAACGAGACCCTGATCTTCTGGGTGGTGCTCGGCGGCCTGCTGGCGGCGCGGGTCGGATTCGTCGCCCTGCAGTTCGCCGACTACCGGGTCGAACCGTGGTCGATGCTGAACCTGCGTGACGGCGGCTGGCATCCGGGCTTCGGCCTCGTCGGCGCCGCCGTCGCGCTGTGGCTGGTGCAGCGGCGGCGCCGGGAACGCACCCGCGCGCTGAATCTCGGCGCCGCGGGCGCGATGGCGGTGATGCTGATCGCCTTCGGCGCCGCCCGCTGGATGGATCCGGGCACGTCGACGCCGCTCCCGGACCTGCAGCTGTCTTTCCACGACGGGGCGACGCGGCCGCTGCGCGATGCGCGACCGCAAGTGATCAATCTGTGGGCGACCTGGTGCCCACCGTGCCGGCGCGAGATGGCGGTGCTGGTCGCGGCGGCGCGAGCCCATCCCGACGTGCGTTTCGTGTTCGCGAACCAGGGCGAGGACGCCGGCACCGTCGCCGAATTCCTGCGCGAGCAGCACATTCCCCCCGAGTCGCTGGCGCTGGATCCGGCGGCTTCGCTGTCCGACGCGCTGGGCGTGCGCGGTTACCCGACCACGCTGTTCGTCGATGCCGAGGGCCGCATCGTCGAACGCCGCGTCGGCGAGCTGTCGCGCGCCAGCCTCTCGGCCCGGCTGCGCGACCTTCGCCCTGCACCCTGACGGCGCTCAGCCCAGCATTCGCTTCAGGGTGTCGTCCTTGTCGATGAAGACGCGCTTGAGCACGCCGAGCACGTGCAGCGCCAGCAGCAGCAGGAACAGGTTGGCGCCGACCTCGTGCAGGTCGTGCATCTGCTTGGCCAGGGCCTTGCTCGGTTCGACGAACTGCGGCAGCGAGAACAGGCCGAACACGTCGATGACCTTCTCGCGCGCCTGGCGCCAGACGATGCCGGTGATCGGCAAGGCCACCATGACCACGTAGAACAGCGCATGCACCAGGCCGGCCACGCGGTCGGGCAAGGTCAGGGGGCCGCGATGCGGCGGCGCCCGATGGGTCAGGCGCCAGGCCAGGCGGAACAGGGCCAGCAGGAGGACCAGGACGCCGAGCGAGAAGTGGAAGGGTTCGCCGAGCAGGTCGTCCCACTGCCCGGTGGCCCATTGCAGGATGAGCAGGGCGGCCATCAGCCAGTGCAGGCTGCGGGCCATGCGTCCCCAGACGGCGGGCGCGGTGTCGTTCATGGCGGTCTCCGGCGGTGAAAGTGACGTGAAGCATAAGTGCGCCGATTAACGCGACCATGACCGGAATCAATCGGCGCAGCGCCCCCGGGGTTCTGGATTCCGCCACCGCCGCCGGGCTATCGTCCCGGCATGACCGCCGAAACGCCCCGCGACCTCGATGCCGCCGCCGAAGCCGCCCTGGCGCGCCTGGTCGCGCTGCTGCGCAAGGCCGGCAGCGCGCGCGAAGCGGCCTGGGCGATCAGTTCCGAGGCGATCGCGGCCCTCGGCCTGGAAGACTGCATCGTCTACCTGCTCGACGAGGGCGGCACTCTGCTGACCCAGGTCGCCGCGTACGGCCCCAAGCTGAAGGCGCCGAAGGTGATCGAGCATCCGATCGCGCTGCGCGTCGGCCAGGGCGTGGTCGGCGCCTGCGCGGCGACGCGACAGGTCCAGCGCATCGACGACACCCGCACCGACCCGCGCTACGTGGTCGACGACGAACCGCGCCTGTCCGAACTGGCGCTGCCGCTGATGCACCGCGACGAGCTGCTCGGCGTGCTCGACTCCGAGCATTCGCAGGCCGGCTTCTACAGCGACCGCCACGTGCGCGTGTTGCAGCAGATGGCCCTGCTGCTGGCCGAGCGCCTGGCGCAACTGCGCACGACCGGGCGCCCCGGCTGATCCGCGCCGCGCGCCGTGCGACACTGCGCGCGTCCCGAACACCTCGTCCTGGAGTCGCCATGCGCTTCGTCCTCGCCGGCCTCACCGTGCTCTGTCTCGCCGTCGCCTTCCTGACCGACAGCCCCGGCCTGCTCGGCCTGAGCCTGCTCGGCGCCTTCCTGTTCTCGCTGGGTGCGGTCTTCGCCTTCGCCCAGGCGCGCATCGAGTCGAGCCAGCAGCGCGAGGTCTACCTGCCCTCGCCCGAGGAGCGCGAACTGATGCGCAAGGCGATGGAGAAGCGCAAGCTGGACGCCAGCGCGAGGCGCACGGTCGACAACGACGACGAACGCGAACAGGCCTGAACGCATGAGCGTCTCCTTCCCGCCCCCGCCCGGCTTCGCCGACGCGCACAGCATCGATCCGGCCCGCGCCGAAGCCGACCGCGCCGCCGCCGCGCGCGACCGTGCCCAGTTCTGGACGCGCGAGGCGACCCGCATCGAATGGCTGCGGTACCCGACGCAGATCGAGGACGTGAGCTTCGATCTCGACGATTTCCGCATCCGCTGGTTCGCCGACGGCGAGTTGAACGTCGCCGCGAACTGCCTCGATCGCCACCTCGCCACGCGCGGCGACAAGACCGCGATCCTGTTCGAGCCGGACGACCCG
>CALMWD010000018.1 GCA_937873105.1 uncultured Rhodanobacteraceae bacterium | reverse complement strand
GTCGACGTAGCGCTGGCGATACCGCTGCTCGACATTCTCGAGCCCGTGCCACTTGTCCGGCAGCGGCCGCAGCGACTTGGTCAGCAGGCGCAGCGACTCGACCTTGATCGACAGCTCGCCGGTCTTGGTGCGCATCACCTGGCCTTCGGCGCCGACGATGTCGCCGACGTCGAAGCCCTTGAAGGCCTCGTAGATGTCGCCGAGCGTGCTCTGCTGCAGGAACAGCTGGATGCGTCCGCTCTGATCCTGGATCTGCGTGAAGGCCGCCTTGCCCATGATGCGCTTGGCGAGCATGCGTCCGGCCACGCGCACGCGGCGCGCGGCGGCGTCGATGGCTTCGGCGGTCCAGCGTTCCTTGTCGGCGAACTCGTCCTGGAGCCGGCCGGCCAGGGCGTCCGGATGGAAGTCGTTCGGATAGGCGTTGCCCCGCTCGCGCAACGCATGCAGCTTGGCGCGGCGCTCGGCGATCAGGCGGTTCTCGTCGGCGATGGGCGTGGTCGATTCGGTCATGGCGATTCCAATGATCAGGCGTCGGCGCGCTTGGCGCCGGCTTCGAGGCCGGACTTGAGACTGGCTTCGACGAACTCGTCGAGGTCGCCGTCGAGCACTTTCTGGGTATCGGTGCGTTCGACGCCGGTGCGCAGGTCCTTGATGCGCGACTGGTCGAGCACATAGGAACGGATCTGCGAGCCCCAGCCGATGTCGGACTTCGAGGCTTCCAGCGCGGCCTTCTCGCTGTTGCGCTTCTGGATCTCGATCTCGTACAGCTTGGCCTTGAGCATCTTCATCGCGCGGTCGCGGTTGGCGTGCTGCGAGCGCTCGGTCTGGCAGGCCACGACGACACCGCTCGGGACATGGGTGATGCGCACCGCCGATTCGGTCTTGTTGACGTGCTGGCCACCGGCGCCCGAGGAGCGATACACGTCGGTCTTCAGATCGGCCGGATTGATCTCGATGTCGATGTCGTCGTCGACTTCCGGCGACACGAACACCGAGGTGAACGAGGTGTGGCGGCGGTTGTCGGAATCGAACGGCGACTTGCGCACCAGGCGGTGCACGCCGGTCTCGGTCTTGAGCCAGCCGTAGGCGTAGTCGCCCTCGACCCTGAAGGTCGCGCTCTTCAGTCCCGCGACTTCGCCGGCCGAAGCTTCCAGCAGTTCCGCCTTCCAGCCGCGCTTCTCGGCGAAGCGCAGGTACATGCGCAGCAGCATTTCCGCCCAATCCTGGGCTTCGGTGCCGCCGGCGCCGGCCTGGATGTCGACGAAGGCGCTGTGCGAGTCCATCTTGCCCGAGAACATGCGCTGGAACTCGAGCTTCTCGACACGCGCAGCCTGGTCGTCGAGATCGTCGCGGACCGCGCTCGCGGTACCGTCGTCCTCCTCGGCGATGGCCAGGTCCAGCAGTTCCCCGGCTTCGGTCAGCGCATGGGTCAGGCCGGAAATTTCGCCGACGATCTTCTCGAGCAGGGCGCGCTCGCGGCCGAGTTCCTGCGCGCGCGCCGGGTTGTCCCAGATGCTCGGCAGCTCCAGTTCGCGCGTCACTTCCTCGAGGCGTTCGCGCTTGCTGTCGTAGTCAAAGATACCCCCTGAGCGCGGTGACGCGCTCCAGCAGGTCCGCGATGCGGGCTGCAATCGGATTGGTTTCGATCATGGCGATGATTCGCTGAAAAACGGCCGGCGAGAATACCAGAGCCGTTCCGGAGCCAGTGCTCGACCCAGCCCGGCTCAGTCCGGTTCGAAATGCCGCAGCAGCAGCTTGGCACGGCGCTCGCCGCGCCAGTCGTCGACGATGGGCTGGAACACCGCGCGGATGCGCCCGGTCGGCAGGCGACCGTCGAAGGCACCGAAAGCGATCGCGTCGAGGATGCGTCCGCTGTGGTCCTGGAGCTTCATCGCGACATGGCGTTCGCCGACGACGCGCGCCGACGCGATCTCGAAACGTCCGTCGAACTGCGGCTCCGGGAAGGCCTGACCCCAGGGACCGCCGTCGCGCAAGGCCTCGGCCAGGGCCAGATCGATGTCGCCGGCCGTCAGTTCGCCGTCGCTCCAGATCTCCGCGGCCAACACGCCGGGATCGATGCGTTCGGCGGCCAAGGCCGTCATCGCGGTGCGGAATCGGCCGAAATCGGCCGCGTCCAGGCTCAATCCGGCGGCCATCGCGTGGCCGCCAAAGCGCTGGATCAGGCCAGGTTCGCGCATGTCGAGTTCGGCGATCAGGTCGCGCAGGTGCACGCCCGCGACCGAACGCGCCGAAGCTTTCAACTCGGAGCTGCCCTCGCCCGCCGCGGCGAATGCGAACACGGGACGATGCACGCGCTCCTTGATCTTCGAGGCCACCAGCCCGACCACGCCGGCATGCCAGTCCGGCTCCTGCAGGCACAGCACCGGCGGCAAGTCGCCGTCCAGATGCAGGCGGGCGACGGCCAGCTCGGCCTGGTCGACCATGTCCTGCTGCAGGCCACGGCGCTCGGCATTGATGACGTCGAGGCGTGCCGCCCATTCGCGCGCTTGCGCCGGATCGTCGCAGCACAGGCACGCAACGCCGATCTGCATGTCTTCCAGCCGCCCGGCCGCATTCACGCGCGGCCCGATGCTGAAGCCGAGATCGGTCGCGCTCAGTTCGCCGGCGCGGCGCTTGGATACCTCGATCAGGGCGGCGATGCCGGCGCTGGCCAGTCCGGCGCGGATGCGCTTCAAGCCGGCCGCGACCAGCACGCGGTTGTTGTGGTCGAGCGCGACCAGGTCGGCGACGGTGCCGAGCGCCACCAGATCCAGCAGGCAGGACAGGTCCGGTTCGCTCCGTCCGGCGAAGGCGCCCGCCTCGCGCATCGACGCCCGCAATGCGAGCAACAGGTAGAACATCACGCCGACGCCGGCCAGCGCCTTGCTCGGGAAGCCGTCGCCGCGCAGGTTCGGATTCACGATCGCGTCGGCTTCTGGCAACACCTCGGGCGGCAAGTGGTGATCGGTCACGAGCACGCGACAACCGGCCTGTTTCGCGGCGCGAACGCCCGGCACACAGGCGATGCCGCTGTCGACCGTGATCAGCAGGTCCGGCACGCCGTCCGCGACGATGTCGGCGACCAGGGCCGGCGTCAGCCCGTAGCCGTGCACGGCCCGATTCGGCACGCGCACATCGACCCGTCGCGCGCCCAGCAGGCGCAGGCCGCGATAGGCGACCGCCGCGCCGGTCGCGCCGTCGCAGTCGAAGTCGCCGACCACGAGGATGCGCGCGTCGCCGGCGATCGCCTCGCGCAGCAGGGCGCAGGCGCGATCCAGTCCGCCCAGCGCCGAGGGCGTCAGCAGCCGCGACAGGCGCAGGTCGAGCTGATCGCGGGTCTGCACGCCGCGTGCCGCATAGACCCGTGCCAGCACCGGATGCAGCGCGGCATCCGCGAGCAGCGGCACGTCGGGCACCTCGCGCCGGCGCAGGGTCGGCTTCACGCTGGCTCCCGTCGCCAGAAGCGCAGGCGATGCCACGGGCGCCAGGCGAATCGTTCGCCGCTGTAGAGCGCGATGTCGAGCGCCTGTCCCGCGTGAAGGGTGGCCTCGATCCGGCGCTGCGCGTCGGTATCGCCGCTGCGGGCATCGATCAGCGCGTTCGCCTGGGGCATCGCGTCGATGTCCGGCGTCGGCAAGCCGGCGACGTCCGCCGCGCCGAGCACGAGCGGATCCTGCGACCAGACCGCATCCACGCGCGCCGCCAGCGTCGTCGGCGCGACGCCGTCGCCGTGCAGCCAGAGACTGTTGACTTCGGGCAGGCCGCGCGCACGCCGGGCAAGGTTCAGGGGATGGTCGTGCAGCGCCATCTGCAGTTCGTTGAGCCAGCGTCGGGTCGCGCGACCGGCTTCGCCCGGCGGCAAGGCGCTGTCGATGTAGGCGCCGAGCACCTGCTCGGGTGCATCGCCGCCGATGGGCGGATGCGCGCCGTCGGGTTGCACGTACCAGCGATCTGGCATCGCCGCGTGCCAACGCCAGCCGGCGTCCTCGAACAGCGGCCGCACGGCGTCCTCGAACCCCTCGACCTCGTCCGAAGACAATCCCAGACCGCCACAGGCGAGCATGCGCACGCCGGCGATTTCGACGCGCAGATGCGCGGGATCGGCGCGCAGCCAACGTCCCGAATGATCGTGCGGCGCATCGATGCGTCGCGTCAAGACCGCCGACGGCAGCGATGCGGCATCGTCCCGGAAGGCCAAGGGCCACAGCGCCGCCATGCCCGGCGCCGCATCCGCCAGGCGAGTGGCCGAGGCGATCACGTGGCGCATGCCCGGCACCGATTCGACGAGGCCCGCCAATCGACGACGCGCCGGCAGCCACAGCAGGGCCGGCATCGGCTTACTCGTAGCGCACCGCGACGACTTCGTACTCGCGACGGCCGCTGGCCGCGACCAGTTCGACCACGTCGCCTTCGCTCTTGCCGACCAGGACGCGCGCCATCGGCGAGGTCACCGAGATCAGGCCTTGCTTGATGTCGGCCTCGAGCTCGCCGACGATCTGGTAGGTGACCTCGTTGTTGTTGTGCAGTTCGAGCAGCTCCACCGTCGCGCCGAAGACGATGCGGGTGCCGGCATTGAGCTGGCTCACGTCGATCACTTCGGCGAACGACAGCGCCGCCTCCAGCTCATTGATGCGGCCCTCGATGAAACCCTGCTGCTCGCGGGCGGCGTGGTACTCGGCGTTCTCCTTGAGGTCGCCGTGCGCGCGCGCCTCGGCGATCGCCTGCACGATGCGCGGGCGCTCGACCGACTTCAGCCGATCGAGCTCTTCGCGCAAGCGTTCGACGCCGCGCTTGGTCAGTGGGGGTCTTCTCATGCCTGCAGCTCCCGATGGAGTTCCTGGAGCGCGCTCACGCGCTCCGAATCGCGATAGTCCAGCGAATGCAGCAGCGCCTTCGCGCCCGCCACTGTCGTCGAATAGGTGACGCGGTGCTGCAGCGCATCGCGGCGGATCGAGAACGAATCCGCGATGGCCTGCTTGCCTTCGGTGGTGTTG
>CALMWD010000017.1 GCA_937873105.1 uncultured Rhodanobacteraceae bacterium | reverse complement strand
TAGCCGGACAGGACTTCGTAGTCGCGGTCCAGCACATTCTCGAGGCGCAGGCCGAGGCGCCAGCGGTCGCCGAAGGGCAGCGACCCGACCAGGTGCACCAGGCCGTAGCCCGGCAAGGGGCCGTCGAAGTCCTGGCGGGTGCCGGTGCCGAACACCTCGGCGCCGAGGCTGGCGCCGCCGGCCAGGGTGTAGTCGACGCGCAGCGTCCCCTTTTGACCCGGGCGACGCAGCAGGTCGAGGCCGGTGTCGCGGTTCTCGGCGTCCTGCACGGTGGCGTTCGCGACCAGGCCGAAGGCGCCGATGCGACCGCTGTATTCCAGTTCGACGCCATCGATGTCGGCGCGGGCGATGTTGATCGCCTGGTAGGTCTCGCCGCCGCTGAAGCTGATCAGGTCGTCGACGCGGGTGCGGTAGGCGCTGGCTTCGATGCGGTGGTCGGCGCCGAAGTCGTGGCGCAGGCCGATTTCGAGGCTGTCCGACTGTTCCGGCTGCAGGTTCGGGTTGCCGGCGAACAGGCCGCCGAAGCCGGGCGAATACAAGTCGTTGAGGCTGGGGGCGCGGAAACCCTGGCCGAAACTGGCGCGCAGGCGGGTGGCGTCCGCGACGTGCCAGCCCCAGGCGGCCTGGAAGGTGGCTTCGCCGCCGAACGTCGAGCTGTCGTCGTAGCGCCCGGTGAATTCGAAATCATGCGCGCCGGCGCGATGTGCGACGCCGGCGTAGAGCGCGGTGTTGCGACGACGCGCGCCGAACACTTCGCTGTGGGCGAAGGTTTCCAGTTCGGCGCCGCGTTCGCGCGCGTGGTTGACGCCGCCGGACAGGGTCGTTGCATCGTTCAGTGCGAACTGGTGATGCCAGTCCAGGGTGTTGCGTCGTGCCTCGTAGGCGGCATAGAAGGCCGGCGTGTCCAGGTCCTCGCGCGAATGGCCGAGGTCGAGGCGATGGCGCCAGCGTTCCGTGATCGCGCCCTCGATCGACAGCACGGCCGACGCATTCTCGGCTTCGGTCACGCCCTGGTCGAAGTCGACCTCGGCCTGGGTGCCTTGCGCGGCGAAGCGCAGCATCTGCTCGCCGATGCTGGAGGCGATGTTCAGACGCGCATGGTTGTTCTCGTAGCCGTCGCGGTCCGGGTGGAAGCCGTAGGCGTTAGCGTTCGTCGCCGAAAATCCCTCGGCCTGTTCCTGGCCGACGGTCAGCGACATCTCGCCGCGTTCGCCCTGGCCGCCGAAGCTTGCATCGACGCCGAGTCGGCCGTACTTGCCGGCCATGACGCGGCCGGCGTATCCCGCGACCTTGCGGGTGAAGATCTGCACCACGCCGCCGATCGCGTCCGAGCCCCAGTAAGCCGCGCGCGGGCCGCGCACGATCTCGATGCGCTCGACGTTCGCGAGCGGCAGGTGGGCAAGGTCGTACAGGCCGGAGTTCGCCGACGAGACCCGCACGCCGTCGACCAGGAACAGGGTGTGGTTGGAATTGCTGCCGCGCAGGAACAGCGTGGTCGCGCTGCCGACGCCGCCGCTGCGGGTGATGTCGACGCCGGCCTCGGTGCGCAGCAGTTCCATCAGGTCGCCGGCCTGGCGGCGTTCGATCTCGGCGCGGTCGATCACGCGCACCGCGGCCAGGGTCGCGTCGATCGCGGTCGATTCGCGGCGCGCGGTCACTTCCACGGTCGGGCCGCGCGTGGCCTTCGTGTCGTCGCCCGCAAGGACGCATGACATCGACAAAGACGCCGCGATCGCGAGCGACAGGGAAACGGAATTCGGGTTCTTCGAGAGCATGGAGTCTTCCTCGTACGGCACGCACCCGTGCCGGTGATGGTGAGACGCCACGCGGGACCGAGCGGTCTGCGGCAGCAAGCGGATTTCGCGATGTGCATCAGCCCCCGCCGCCCCACGCAGCGCTGGTGAATGCCATCGGGCCGGTCTCCGGGCTCGCGAGCGGGTTTCCCCGGAACGTCACCTTCCCATGCAGCGCACAGTGGTCCAGACGTTCCAACTCGCTTACCGTTGCGGGGGCAGCGTCGGCCTTGCACCGACTTCCCGTTTCACCCCGAACGCCTCAAACCAAGACGCGCGGGACACCAGACAGCCCGCGCAGCCTAGCGCAGCGCCGGCGGCTTACGGCAAGGGCGGGGGATGTGTTAGTGGTACGAGCTCAGCGATCGTCGTCCGCGCGCCAGTCCATCAGTTCGCCGTCGAGGTCGGTGCTGAGGTGGACGGTGATGGGTTTGCAGCAGACCGGGCAGTCTTCGATGTAGTCGGCGTCGCCGCCGGAGGTGTCGGCGACGGTCTCGAAGCGTTCGCCGCACCAGGGACAGGTCAGTCGGATCGTGTCGAGCATGGGTGGACTCCACGTGGACGCGTGGAGTCTGCACCCGGGACGTCGAGGCGATGTGTGCGCTCGATCAAGCCTTCTTCGCGCGCCAGAGCTTCAGCAGTTCGTCCTGGCGCTCGCGCGTGATGCCGGAATTGGGCTTGGCGCGGCGTTCCGCGGGCAGCTTGTCCCACCAGGCCAGCAGGTCGTGGACGGTGGTCGCGAGCGGGCGATAGGTCAGGCCCTGGTCGACGGCGCGCTTCACGCTGACGCGATGGAAGCCGGCGGTGTCGCCCGTGCCCGGCGCGAAGATCGGCAGGTCGCCGCCGACCACGACCTTCTGCGCCTCGAGGAAGTCGATCGGCACGTGCACGAGTTTGGCATTGCCGCCGGTCGCGGCCTGGATGCCGTAGAGCGTGGCGTCGGTGCTGCGTTCGAAGTCCGGGCCGGTGGCGTTGTAGATGCCGAAGCTCTTGTTCTCGACCATGCGGATCGTCCATTCGGCGAGATCGCGCGCGTCGATCACCTGCATCGGATCGGAACCGTCGCCCGGCACCAGCACCTCGCCGCCTTCGCGGATGCGCAGCGGCCAGTAGGTGAAGCGGTCGGAGTCGTCGCGCGGCCCGACGATGTAGCCGGGGCGGATGATCGTCGCCTGGCCCGGGAACCACTTCTCGGCCTCGGCTTCGCTGAGCGCCTTGAGCGGGCCGTACAGGTTCTCGATGTCGGCGATCAGCGTCTCGCGCGTCTCGGCCATCGCGTCCTTGCCCTTGTACGTCGCGAGCGGCGCCGACTCGTCCGCGCCCGGCGTGCTGTTGTCGGCATAGACCGAGATCGTCGAGATGAAGACGTATTGCCCGACGCGGCCCTTCAGCACCTTGCCGGCGTCGCGTACCCAGACCGTGATGCTGGTCGGATTGTCGATGCAGGCGTCCCAGGTGCGATCGCCTTCCAGCGACTTGAGGTCGTTGTTGCGGTCGCCGAACAGCTGCTCGACCTCGCCCGGCCACTCCGGCGACGGCCGCTTGCCGCGATTGAACAGGGTCACCTTGTGGCCGCGCGCCAGCGCATAGGCGACCTGGAACGGGCCGGTGAAGCCGGTGCCGCCGAGGATCAGCAGGTTGAGCGGCTTCGCGGCCTTCGGGATGTGCTTGAGCTCGCCCGCGTAGGCGCGCAATGCCGGGGCGAGCATCGCGCCGGCGGCGGCGACGCCGGCGAACTTCAGGAGATCACGACGCGTGGTGTGCATGGGAGGCCTCGTTGGCGGTGGGTGAAGGAGAAGCGGCCGGGGCCGCGAGCAGACGACGATGTGCGCGACCCAGCCAGATCGCGAGCAGGAGCCACAGTGCCGAGATCGGCGCCGCCACGAAGCTGATGCCGCTGGCGGTCAGGCCCAGCAGGCCGAGCCCGGTGTGTGTCCACGCGCCGATCTGGTCGCCGGCGCGGAACATGAAGGTGTCGATCAGGTTCTTGGCCTTGTAGCGGGTTTCGCGCGGCAGCGGGAAATAGAGGTTCTCGCGCGCCGGCTGGGTCAGCGCGAAATTGCCCATGCGCCGCAGCGACTGGAAGGCGATGACGACGCCGATGACCGGCGCGATGCCGAGCGCGAGGTAGCCGAGCGTGGACAACAGTGGCAGCACGCACAGCGCGATCGCGATGCCGAAGCGGTTGAGCAGGTGCGCCGACACGAAGACCTGCATCAGCAGCGTCGCCGCGTTCGACCAGACGTCGATCTGCGCGAACAGGGCCGAGCGCGCGGCGCGGTCCGGCACCGCCGCGGCGACGATGTCGGCCTGCAGGAAATACAGGAAGGTCGAGCCGATCGTGTACAGGGTCATGAAGCCGGCGATGCCTAGCAGGTAGGGCGAAGCGACCATCAGCCGGAAGCCGGCCAGGGCCGAGCCGCCGATGATCTCGCGTTCGCGCTGCTGCTGCGTGTCGCTGCGCGCGGCGGCACGGGCCGAGAGCGAACGCATCGCGCGCAGGCCGATCTCCAGCATCAGCGCCGACACGATCAGCAGCGGCAGGATGCCGAAGCGGTCGGCGATCAGCGAGGTGAGGCCGGCGCCGACCAGGCCGCCGAGCGTCCCGCCCGCAGACACCACGGCGAACAGGCGCCGGCCCTGTTCGGGCGTGAACACGTCGCTCATCACCGCCCAGAACAGCGACACCGCGAACACGGTGTAGACGCTGGTCCACCAGTAGAACACGCGGCCGACCCACAACTGCCGGGATTCGTCGGTCAGGCCGATGACCGCGAAGAAGCCGAGCAGGCACAGCATCAGGCCGCGATAGGACCAGGTGACGAAGCGCGCCCGCGGCATGCGTGCGACCAGCGCCGAGAAGATCGGGCTGATGATCAGGGTCAGCACCAGGGTGCCGAGGAACAGCCAGGGCAGGTCGTCGGTGCCGCCGGCGATGCCCATGGCGTCGCGGATCGGACGCAGCACGTAGTACGAGCCCAGCACGCAGAAGAAGTAGACGAAGGCGAGCGCGAGCTGCACGCGTTCGTCGCCGCGCACCAGGGTCAGCGCCTCGATCACGCTCAGTCGTTGTCGTTGTTCCGTGCTCATCGCCGCTCCCGCATGGCCGCCAGTCTAGGCAGGCGCGGCGCGGCGCAGCGGGCGGAAAGTCATGGATGGCGGGGGCGACGGGACGAAGCGGGCGATTGCCGGGATCGGACGGCGCTTGCGTTCGCACCACGACGGCACCCACACTGCGGCCATGACCTACGCACCGAAGAAATCGACGAAGTCCGCGGCCCCGAAGAAGCCGGAGTTCAAGCCCTCGAAGGCGCTGGCCGCGACCACCTTCCTGTTGTCGGCGCCGACGCCGCAGCACCTGCCGCTCGACCGCGGCGCCGAGATCGCCTTCGCCGGCCGCTCCAACGCCGGCAAGTCGAGCGCGCTGAACGCGCTTACCGGCCAGGGGGCGCTGGCGCGTGTCTCGAAGACGCCGGGCCGTACCCAGCAGCTCGTGGTCTTCCAGGTCGACGAAGAACGCCGCCTGATCGACCTGCCCGGTTACGGCTTCGCCAAGGTGCCGGGCGCGGTCCAGGAGGTCTGGCATGCCGCGCTCGACCAGTACTTCCGCGAGCGCCAGTCCCTGTCCGGGCTGCTGCTGGCGATGGACGTGCGCCATCCGTTGACGGAGTACGACCAGGTCATGCTCGCCTTCGCGCGCGCGCGCCTGCTGCCGGTGCACATCCTGCTGACCAAGTCCGACAAGCTCGGCCGCGGCGCCGCGACCGACGTGCTGCATGCCGTGCGCAAGGGCCTGGCCGACCATCGCGCCGCGGCCAGCGTGCAGCTGTTCTCGTCGACCGAACGCACCGGCCTGGATGTCGCAACGAAATGGGTCGAAGAGCGGCTGGGGCTGGCCTCGATCTAGGAGACGCTCAAGCCCACTCCGTCAGACCTTCGCGCTCATACAGGGTCTTGAACGAGGGGCGCGACTTCATCGACGCGACGAACATCGCGAGGTAGGGCCACTCGGTCGCCGGCTTCGGCATGTTGCGCGACCAGCGACAGAGCATGAACAGGAAGAAATCGACCGCGGTGAGCTGCGCGCCGCAGACGTAGGGGCCGTTCTGTTCGAGGTGCGTGTTCACGCGGTCCCACATCGCTTCGATGCGCGCGCGCGCATTCGCCTTGGCGGCTTCGATCACGGCCTCGCCGGCCGCTTCGTGCGGATAGAACCAGGTCCGGAACGGCGGCTGCAGCCCGTTCGCGAGCAGCAGGAACCACTGCAGGTAGTCGCGGCGACCGCGGCTGCCTTCGCCGGGCACGAAACGCGCCTGCGGGTCCTGTTCGGCCAGCCACATCAGCATCGCGCTCGATTCGACCATCGGCGTGCCGTCGATCATCAGGGTCGGCACCACGCCGCCGGGATTGAGCTTCAGGTACTCGGGCGACTTCTGCTGCTTCGCATCGGTGTCGACCTTCTCCAGGCGATGGTCGAGGCCCAGTTCGATCAGGAAGTGGTGCACGCACAGGCTGGCGGCACCGGGGGCGTAGTAGAGGGTGAGCATGGGCGTCTCCGGGGGACGGGGCGCCATCGAAGCAGATCGATGGCGCCCTGTGAACCCCGGTTCGGCGAATGTCCCTAGCTTTCCACCGTCACCCGCTTGCGGTTGTCGCTGGAGACGCGGTCGATCAGCTTGTTCAGCGGATCGATGCCGGCGTCGTAGGGCAGTTCGTCGACGACGATGCTGATCTTGCCCTCGGGCCGCTCGATGCGGTGCTTCTTCAGGTACAGCACCTTCTCGTCGTCCTCGTCGCCGCCCTTCGGGCGCGCGAACACGCCGATGTCGATGTCGTCGCCCAAGGCCAGCTCGCTTTCCTTGCCGATGCCGTCCGAGAGCCGCTTGCCGGCCTTCCAGGCGATCGTCACCTCGTACTTGCCGCCATCGAGCTTCTTCGCGGTCACGGTCTCGGCGCGGTTGTCGTAGAAGCTGATGCGTTCGAACAGGTCGGTGATCAGCTGCTGCTGGTCCGGCGGCGCCACCGCGCGGAACTCGGCGATCAGGTCCTTCGAGATCGTGTACGGCGGCTCCTGGTACTTCACCTTGGCGATGTAGTTGCGCAGGGCCAGGTTGATGGCGTCGGCGCCGAGCGCTTCCTTGAGCCGATACATGACCAGCGAACCCTTGCGGTAATGCACGTAGCCCTGGTTCGACTCGACGTGGTCGAGCGGCAATTCCTCGACGATCTCGCCGCCTCGGCCGCGCAGGTAGCTGTCGAGTTCGTGCTTCAGGAACTGGCGCATCTTCTCGGGGCCGTACTCCTGTTCCATCACCATCAGGGCCGAGTACTGCGCCATCGTTTCGCTCATCAGGGTCGAGCCCTGCGCGTCCGCGCCCATGACCTGGTGCGCCCACCACTGGTGCGCGAGCTCGTGCGCGGTGACGTAGAACACGTAGTCGACCGCATCTTCCTCGTCGAGCCGGGTGATGAAGCCGATCGCCTCCGAGTACGGAATCGTGTTCGGGAAGGCCTGGGCGAAGGTGGCGTAGCCCGGGAACTCGAGGATGCGGAACTGGCGGTGCTGGTAGGGGCCGAAGCTCGCGGTGAAGTAGTCGAGCGACTTCTTCGTCGCCGCGATCATGCGCTCGACGTTGTAGGGATGCTTGCGGTCGTAATAGACCTCGATCGCGACATCGTTCCAGCGGTCGCGCTTCACTTCCCAGTCGGCGCTCAGGTAGGCCCAGAAGCCGAGGATGGGCGCGTCCATCGCGTAGCGGAAGCAGCGGCGGCCGTTCTCTTCCCATTCGCGCTGCAGGTAGCCTGGCGCCATCGCGATCTGGTCCGGCGCGGTGCAGACCGTGCTCGCGAAGTCGAGCCAGTCGGAATCGTCGCTCAGGTAGGTCTCGGTGCGCGGCGCGGTTTCCAGCTTCGGCATGCGGCGGGGCGCGCCAAGCCCGCGGTCGCGGCGCTCGTTGCGGTCCTCGATCTCCAGGCCGCGCTGGTAACCGAAGGCCGGAAAGTAGTCGAAGTTGTTGAAGAAGGTGCCGTTGTAATGGATCTTGCCCGGCGCGCCGCTGTTGGTGAAGCCGCGATTCCGCACGTCGATGCGATAGCCGAGGTCGAACTCGGCGCCGGGCGCCAGCGGCGTGGCGAAGGCGTAGACGCGCATGCCGTTCGCCTCGTCATGCTGCTTCAGCGTCGCATTCGGGACCTCGAGCTCGACTGCGGCGAAATCCGGGTTCAGGTAGACCACCAGTTCCGGGATCGGCGCCGCCGTCTTGTTCTTCATCCGGTAGTGGCCGTCGATGGTGACGCGGCGCTCGGCCGGGTAGATCTGCACCTCGTTGTCGGTGGCGATGATGCGTGGCTGCGCCAGGCCTTCGATCTTGCGCCAGGTCTTTTCGTAGCCGGCCTGCAGGTCGAGCGCGGTGTCGCTGGCGCGGTACGGATTCAGCACCGTCGTGTTGTAGAGGATCCAGGCGCCGGTCGCGAGCGTGGCCATCACGATGCCGGCCAGCAACACGCCCGAGCGGCCCGTCAGGCGCGACTTCGCCAGGGCCACGCGGGTGCGCAGCGGTTCCGGCGTGCCGCGCACCCAGAACGCGGCGGCCAGGAGCAGGCCGGCGAGCGTGAACAGCGTCCAGTAGCCGGTGAACCAGGCCCAGCCGGTGATGAAGTGGCCGTAGCCGTTCATGTCCGAATACGGCGTCGCCGGCGCTTGTGCGAACGCGACCAGGTTGTGGTCGAAATCGAGCGTGCCGAGCACCATCCACGACACGAACACGCCGATGATGGCGAGGTAGCCGACGAACTTGTGGTTGAACCAGACCTGGAACACGATGGCCAGCCAGCCCATCAGCACGAACTGCGCGGCTTGCAGGGACAGGCCCTTGAGGTACAGCAGCGGCTCCAGGTTGCCGTAGCCCTTCATCAGCTGGTAGCCCATGCACCACAGCGCGGCCGCGGCCATGAACACCACCACGACGGCGACGAGGGCGGTGGCCTTCGCCGCCAGCGGTACCCAGTTCGGCACCGGGAAGGCGTCGACGACGCCGTCGAGCTTGGCGCCGCGTTCGCGCCAGACCAGTTCGCCGCCGTAGAACATCACGATGAAGATCAGCAGGAAGGCGTACGAGCCCTGCACCGAACCGAGCAGTTGCGAGGTCGTCGGATACAGCGGCGTGTCGTACATGCCGGTCTGCGCCAGCGAAGCCGCGAGGTTCATCAGGCCGAAGGCGAGCAGGATCAGGAACGGCACCGAACGCAGCACATGGCGCGTGTCGAAGCGCGTCTGCTTCAGATACTGGCGGAGCGCGCCGGCGAAGCCGCTGGGCGCCGGCGCGGCGATCGTGCGTGCGGCGACGGCGCGGGCGGGCGGCGCGTCGACCGCCACCATCTTCGCTTTGGCCCGCTTCGCGAACCAGGGCTTGCGCGCGCTGGTGCCGGCGCGCTGCGCCTTGAACAGGGACAGCGTGGCCGCAATCAGGGCCCCGGCGATCGCCAGCCACAAGACGCGGTTGGCGAGGATGTAGCCGTCGAGCGCGGGCAACAGCGTGTTGCGCTCCTCGGCCGTCCAGTAGCGCGTGGTCAGGTTCAGCGCGCGCATGCCGAAGGGATCGGACAGCGCGGCGATCCACAGGTTGTCGAGGTCGCGCGTGTACGAACCGGCGACGCCGAGCAGGACCATGAAGGCCATGATCGCGAGGTAGACACCGAGCATGGAGCGCATGCCGGCGGCGAACAACAGGATCAGGGCGCTGGTGAAGATCAGGTTCGGCACCACGAACACGGCCAGCCCGTACAGGTAGGGCGTCAGCGAGAACGGACCGAGCCGGGCCGGGTCGATGCCGGGCACGATGATGGCCAGGATCAGCGAGGCCGCGATCGCGAGGTAGATCGTCAGCGACACCAGGATGCCCGCCGTGTAGCGGCCGAGCAGGTAGGACTTGGCGCCGATCGGCTTGGAGAAGAACAGCTCCGAGGTGCCCATCTCGAAGTCGCGCAGCAAGGTGCCGCCGACGAAGGCGCCGGCGATGAACAGGCCGAGCACGGTGAACATCGTCAGCCACTGCACGATCACGTAGGGCGCGTTGCGATGCACGTTGCCGATGGCGCCGCCGAGCTGGACGCCGTCGGTGCGGGTGATCGCGAACGCGACCAGAGCGAACACCGCGATGCCGATCCACAGCAGCGGGGTGCGCCACTGGAAGCGCAGGTCGAACTTCAGGAATTCGGTGAACATGGATGCCGCCCCCTCAAGCCGCGACGGCGGCGCGGTGGCGCAGCAGCTGGCCGAAGTAAACGTCCTCGAGTCCGGCGCTGATCGGCTCGAAGCCCGCTTCCGGCTGGGCGTCGGCGAGCACGTGCACGACCGGGCGGCCGCCGACCAGGCGCGTCGACAGCACCGTCAGGCGCTGCTGCACGTCGGGCAGCTCGTGCTTGTCCACCACCTTCTTCCAGATGCGGCCTTCGACCGAACGGATCGCTTCCAGCGGCTCGCCAGCCAGCAGCACCTGGCCCTTGTTGATGATGGCCATGCGCGGGCACAGATCGGTCACGTCCTCGACGATGTGCGTGGACAGGATCACGACGACGTTCTCGCCGATCTCGGCGAGCAGGTTGAGGAAGCGGTTGCGTTCCTCGGGGTCGAGACCGGCGGTCGGTTCGTCGACGATGACGAGGCGCGGCGACCCGAGCAGCGCCTGGGCGATGCCGAAGCGCTGGCGCATGCCGCCCGAGAAGCCGCCGAGCTTCTGCTTGCGCACCGGCCACAGGTTGACCTGCTGCAGCAGGGACGCGACCACTTCGGCGCGCTCCTTGCGGTGCACGTAACCCTTCAATGCGGCGAAATGGTCGAGCAGGTCCTCCGCCGAGACCTTGGGATAGACGCCGAAGTCCTGCGGCAGGTAGCCGAGCACGCGGCGCACCGCGTCCTTGTCGCGCAGCACGTCGATCTCGTCGAGTTTCGCCTCGCCGCTGTCCGCTTCCTGCAGCGTGGCCAGGGTGCGCATCAGGCTGGACTTGCCGGCGCCGTTCGGGCCGAGCAGGCCGAACATGCCCTTCGGGATGTCGAGCGTGACCGACTTCAGCGCCTGCACGCCGTTCGGATAGGTCTTGGACAGGTTGCGGATCGAAAGCATCGTGGTTCCCCCGGTCTGAAAGGTGTGCTGGTGAAATACAACACCTGCATCATCCCGGGTCGAACCGCAACCGACCTGTGCCCAAGGTCACGCCCGCGGTCAGCGTTGGAACTCCCGCGCCAGCAGACCGTAGTAGACGACGTCCTGGATTTCGCCGTTGTAGATGTAGCGCTCGCGCAGCACGCCCTCGCGCTGGAACCCGGCCTTCTCGACGACATGGATCGAGGCGTGGTTGCGCGGGTCGATGTCGGCTTCGATGCGGCGCAGGCCCAGGTCCTCGAAGCCGAAGCGGCAGACGCGGCGCACCGCCTCGGCGGCGTAACCGTTGCCCCAGTAGGCCGAGCCCAGCGCGTAGCCGATCTCGCCGGTGTTGTGCGGTCCGTCCAGTCGGAACAGCGACGTGGTGCCGATCAAGCGGTCGTGACCGCGGCGGGTGATTCCCCACTTGAACCCTGTGCGTTCGGCGAAGTTGCGCTCGATGCCGGCGAGATAGGCGCGCGCCTCATCCAGGTCGCGCATGGGCGGGGTGCTCCAGTAGCGCATGACGTCCGGATCGGCGAAGACCGCGAACAGGTCGGGTAGGTCGTCTTCGCGGATCGGTCGCAGGTGCAGGCGTTCCGAATCCAGTTCGGGCAGGGTGGCGAGGTCGGGCAGCAGGCGATGGGCAGTGGTTTCGGACATGGTCGTTTCGTTCGTTGGACCGGCCAGTGTAGCGGTTCGCCGCGATCGGCACGTTTTGTGACCAGGATCGATGTGGCTAGGATCGGGGTTCCCAACGAGGAGGCGCGTCCATGAAAGTGCTCTACACCGCCCATGCCACTGCGGACGGCGGCCGCGACGGTTCGGTGAAGTCGTCGGACGGCATGATCGACGTGAAGCTCAACAAGCCGAAGGCACTCGGCGGCAACGAGGCACCCGGCACGACCAATCCCGAGCAGCTGTTCGCCAGCGGCTACTCCGCCTGCTTCGCCGGCGCCGTCGGCTTCGTCGCGGCCCAGAAGAAGATCGCGCTGAACGGCATCTTCGTCACCGCCCATGTCGACATCGGCATGCTGGAGGCTGGCGGGCTCGGGCTTGGCGCCCAACTCGAGGTGCGCCTGCCCGGCATCGATCGCGCCGTGGCACAGGAGATCGTCGAGGCCGCGCACCAGGTCTGCCCGTATTCGAAGGCGACGCGCAACAACATCGAGGTGAAGCTCAGCGTCGTCGACTGAGGCCCGCGCGGTCTTCAAACGCCTGTGGCTTCCCGTTGCACCGGGAAGCCGCAACAATGTCGGCCTCACATGCCCCACTCTGGGGCAAATGCCTGGGTGGAGGAATCATGGCCGATCTGAAGGAAGCACGCGTCCCCGATCTCGGAGGCAGCAGCGAGGTTCCCGTCATCGAGTTGCTGGTCAAGGTCGGCGACACGGTGAAGAAGGACCAGGGCCTGATCACGCTTGAGTCCGACAAGGCGACGATGGAAGTGCCGTCGCCGTTCGCCGGCATCGTCCGCGAGATCAAGGTCAAGCTCGGCGACGAACTCTCGGAAGGCGCCTTGGTGGCGATCATCGAGACGGCCGACGGTGCGACCTCGGGACGCGACGCCGAGCCGGCCAAGCCATCGCGGCCAGAGCCCGCGCCACCGAAGCCGGCCCCGGCGGAACCCGCGCCCGCGGCCAAGGCCGCGGCTGCACCGGCGCCAGCGGTTGCCGCACCGGTCGCGCCATCGCGACCGGATGCCGCGCCCGTGGTCGCCCACACCCACGACGCGACGCAGCTGGCCGGCAACGCCTTGCCCTACGCCTCGCCGGCGGTGCGGCTGTTCGCGCGCGAACTCGGCGTCGACCTGACCCGGACCACGGGCACTGCGCGCGGCGGACGCATCACCCGCGACGACGTGCAGAACTTCGTCAAGGCTGCGCTCGCGAAGCCGGCGACGGCGGCATCGGGCGGCGGCGGTCTCGGCCTGAGCCTGTTGCCTTGGCCGAACGTCGACTTCGGCAAGTTCGGTCCGGTCGAATCGAAGCCGCTGTCGCGCATCAAGAAGATCTCGGGCGCGAACCTCGCACGCAACTGGGCGATGATTCCGCACGTCACCCAGTTCGACGATGCCGACATCACCGAGCTGGAAGCCTTCCGCGTCCAGCTCAACAAGGAAAACGAGAAGGCGGGCCTGAAGCTGACCATGCTCGCCTTCCTGATGAAGGCCGCGGTCGCGGCGCTGAAGAAGTTCCCGGACTTCAACGCTTCGCTCGACGCGAGCGGCGAGACCCTGACGCTCAAGAACTATTTCCACATCGGTTTCGCTGCCGATACGCCGAACGGGCTGGTCGTGCCGGTCATCCGCGATGTCGACCAGAAGGGCGTGTTCGCGCTCGCGAAGGAAACGTCCGAACTCGCCGCGAAGGCACGCGAAGGCAAGCTCGGCCCGGCCGACATGCAGGGCGGCTGCTTCTCGATCAGCTCGCTCGGCGGCATCGGTGGCACCGCGTTCACCCCGATCATCAACGCCCCGGAAGTCGCCATCCTCGGCGTCTCCAAGTCGGCGATGAAGCCGGTCTGGAACGGCAGCAGCTTCGACGCCCGCCTCATGCTGCCGCTCTCGCTCAGCTACGACCACCGCGTCATCGACGGCGCCGCCGCCGCCCGCTTCACCAGCTACCTCGCGCAACTGCTCGCCGACTTCCGGCGGGCGATGCTGTGATTCGCGCGCTCGCATTTTGGCTCGCGTGTCTCGGCTGCACGGCCGTACTCGCGAGCGAGCGGGCGCCGTTGGTGGATACATGCGGCAGTGCGGACTGGGTTTGCGGAGACCCGTACATACCGGATCTGATCAACGGACTGCGCGACCTCGGGGCGGAGGCGGTGCTTGCTAGCTACGGCGGAGGTTGGGGCGAGCGGAGCTACGCAGTCGCCGTTATTCGCGACCAGGACACGCATTGGCGGGTTGTATTGATCCTTGATCCTGGTCGCAGCGACGATCAGGGTCATCAGGAAGGTGATCGGTGGGCGCAACGAACGCCTGCCGAGTACGTCTCCATGATGGAAAAGACCAGTCGAAAGCTACCGGAGAATACTGGGCGCGCGTTGGTCTCCCTGTGGGAATCAGCGCTTGGGCGCATGCCGGGTGGATATGCCGGCACGATGGCTTTCGATGCCGTCGATCACACATTCGCAACGAAAACATACTCGGTCAGTGCGTCGGAGACTCCGAACAAACTCCTCGCTGAACTGCTGGATGTCTCGAATTCACTTGCGATCTTTGCGCTGACAAAGACCGATGTCACGGCGAGCAAACGACTGCGACGCATCCAGCAAGATCTGGACCGGATCGAATCCAACTTGAAGTCGAATACGTATTGATTGAGGCAGATGACCATGGCGAACACGATCGAAGTGAAAGTCCCCGACCTCGG
>CALMWD010000016.1 GCA_937873105.1 uncultured Rhodanobacteraceae bacterium | reverse complement strand
GAAGCTGGATTGACGAGATCGCGGGCCGGAGCCCGCTCCCGCGGAGTGCAGCTGGCTCAGGCGAGCGCGCGCAGCGTGTCGGCCGGCGGCGCCGCCACGGTGCGGCGCGTCGCCCACGCGCCGGCGACCACGACGAGCAGCAGGCCGAGGCCGCCCACCTGCAGGCTGAGCGCGATGTTCGGCGTCCACGGCAGGTCGAAGACCTGGGTCGCGATGCTGGCGGCGATGCCGTTGGCCGCGACCATGGCGACGACCGCGGCGATCAGGCCGATGACCAGGAACTCCGACACCTGGGCCAGGCGCAGCTGGCCGCGGCGCGCGCCGAGCACGCGCATCACCGTGCCCTCGCGCAGGCGTTCGTCCTGGCTGGCGTGGATGGCCGCGACCAGCACCAGCACCCCGGCCGCGAGCGTGAACAGGAACACCAGCTCGACCACTTCGGTGACCTGTTCGACCGTGCCCTTGACCTGGGCCAGCACCGCGCCGATGTCGATCACGCTGAGGTTCGGGTAGCGCTCGACCAGGGCGTTCACGGCGCCGCGCCGGGCATCCGGCACGTGCAGGCTGGTGATGTAGCTGGCCGGCAGTTTCGCGATCGTTGCGGGCGTGCCGAGCACGAAGAAGTTCGGGCGGAAACTTTCCCACTGCACCGAACGCAGGCTGGTGATCGGTGCCTCGATGCGCTGGCCGCCGACCTCGAAGGCGACGATGTCGCCGATGCGCCAGCCGAGCGACTTCGCGAAGCCTTCCTCGACCGACCACTGCGGGCGATCGGCGTCGGCAGGCGTCCACAGCCGCCCGGCCGTGGCCAGGTTGTCGTCGGCGAACGTGGGGGCGGCGCTCAGGTTGAACTCGCGTTCGGCCAGGCGCCGCGCGCGCTCGCCGCGATCGGCGTAGTCGTCGCCGCTGACCGGCGCGCCGTTCACCGCGGCGAGACGGCCGCGCACCATCGGGAACAGCGTGGCCTCGGGCAGTCCGCGTTCCGCGAGCAGGGCGCGCACGCCGTCGAGCTGGTCCTGCTGGATGTTGATGACGAACTGGTTCGGTGCCGTGTCCGGGATCGCCTCGCGCCAGCGCGCGAGCAGGTCGGACCGCACCAGGCCGAGCAACAGGAGCACGGTGAGCCCGAGCCCGAGCGCGGCGATCTGGGCCAGGCTCGATCCGGCGCGCCGCGACAGGTTCGCGAGGCCGTAACGCCAGGCACCGCGCAGGCGCCCGCGCAGGCGTCGCAACGCGAACAGCAGCAGGGCCGCGAGTGCGGCCAGCGCGACAAAGGCCAGGGCCAGGCCGCCGAGCAGGCTGCCGGCCATCTCCGCCGACCCCGACTTCCACCACAGCAGCGCGACCAGGCCGCCGAGGCCGATGGCGCTGGTCAGCAGGGCGCTCGGTTCGACCAGGGGAAGGTCGCGCCGCAACACGCGCAGCGCCGGCACCCGACGCAGGGCCAGCACCGGCGGCAACGCGAAGCTCAGCAGCACGGTGAAACCCACGGCGGCGCCGTACAACGCCGGCAGCGGTCCCGCGGCGGGCACGGCGATGCCGAGCGTGCGCTCCAGGCTGCCGCCCGCGAACCACTGCAGCGCGAAGGCGAGGATGATGCCGGCCACGGCGGCGAGCAGGGTCAGAAGGACCATCGCGAGCAGATGCAAGGTGGCGATGTCGCGCGGGCTGGCGCCGAGGCAACGCAGGACCGCGGCGTCGTCGAGATGGCGGGCGCTGTGCCGGCGCGCGGCCATCGCCACCGCGATGCTGGCGAGCACGACGGAAATCAGCGCGGCCAGGCCGAGGAAACGATCGGCCCGGTCGAGCGCACGCCGTACCTCCGGGCGCGCATCGGCGGCGGTCTCGAGGCGTTGGCCGCGCTCCAGCCGCGCCTGCACGCCGCGGGTGAAGTCGCGCACCGCCGCTTCCGGTCCGGCCACGACCAGGCGCTGCACGATGCGCGCCCCGGGTTGCATGAGTCCGGTCGACGCGAGGTCGTCGAGCGCGATGAAGACCTTGGGGGCGGTATTGAAGTAGTCGAGCACTGCGTCCGGTTCCTGCGCGACCAGGGCCTCGATCGTGAACTCGCGGGCGCCGAGCGACACGCGGTCGCCGACGCGCACGCCGAGGGCATCGGCACCGGCACGCGACAGCCAGGCGCGGCCCGAGGGCGGCGCGCCGCGATGGGAGCGTTCGGCGCCTTCGCCATCGATCAGCCGATACTGGCCGCGCAGCGGGTAGTCGGCGCCGAGCGCGCGCACCTCGCCGAGCCGCAGTCCGGCACCGGCGCGCAGCATGCTGTTGAAGCTGCGGACTTCGCTACGCTGCAGGCGCGGGTCGTCGGCGAGCGCGCGCAGTTCGGGCGCGATCTCGTTGTCGCTGCGCAGTACCGCGTCGCCGCCGAGCAGGCGGTTCGCCTCCAGGGCCAGCGCCCGCGTGGCCCGGTCGGTGACGAAGCCGACGGCCGTGACCGCGAGCACGGCCAGCATCAGTGCGGCGACCAGCACCCGCAGCTCGCCCGAGGCAAGGTCGCGGCGCAGTTGCCGCCAGGACAGGCGCAGCAGGGAACGCGAAGACCTCATGCGCGACCGACCAGGCGGCCGCCGTCGAGGCGCAACTGGCGCGAACAACGCGCGGCCAGTCGCTCGTCGTGGGTGACGAGGATCAGGGTCGTGCCTTCGGCGCGGTTCAGTTCGAACAGCAGCTCGGCGATGATCTTGCCGGTCGCGGTGTCGAGGTTGCCGGTGGGTTCGTCGGCGAACAGGATCTGCGGACGCGTGACGAAGGCGCGCGCGATCGCGACGCGCTGCTGCTCGCCGCCCGAGAGCTGGCGCGGGTAGTGGTCGAGACGTTCGCCGAGACCGACGCGCGCGAGGATCTGCCGGGCCGGCGTCTCGGCGTCGTCGCGGCCGGCCAGTTCCAGCGGCAGCATGACGTTCTCGAGCGCGGTCAGGGCCGGCAGCAGCTGGAAGTTCTGGAACACGAAGCCGATGCGTTCGCTGCGCACCTTCGCTCGTGCGTCCTCGTCGAGCGCGGCCAGGCCGGTGCCGCCGATGCGCACGTCGCCGCTGCTGGCCACGTCGAGGCCGGCCAGCAGGGCGAGCAGGGTGGACTTGCCGGAGCCCGAGGCGCCGACGATCGCGACCGTTTCGCCGGCATGCACGCGGAACCCGACGTCGTCGAGGATGGTCAGTTCGCGGCCGGGCAGGGCGACGCGGCGGCCGAGGCCGTGCACGTCGATCAGCACGGGTGCGGCGTTCACCTCGGCAATGGCATCCTCACGCACGGCATTCATTCACACGCTCCGACCACGGATTTCAGGAACAGGGATCATGCGGCCACTCTCGCAGATTGCAATTCAAGCTTTTGTCATGGTCGCGCTGCTGTGCGCCGCCACCGTGCATGCGGCCGCGCCGAAACGCGTGCTGGTGTTCGGCGATTCGCTCTCGGCGGCCTACAACCTGGCGCCGACGCAGGGTTGGGTGCATCTGCTCGACCAGTCGCTGCGCGAACAGGGCTGGCAGGTCGCGAACGCGAGCATCAGCGGCGAGACCACGGCCGGCGGCGCCGCCCGCATCGAGGCCGTGCTGGCCGAGCAGGCCCCGGAGGTGCTGGTGCTGGAACTCGGCGCCAACGACGGCCTGCGCGGCCTGCCGCTCGAACTCGCGAAACGGAACCTGGCCCGCATCATCGCCGCCGCGAAGGCCCGCGACGCGCGGGTGCTGCTGGTCGGCATGGAACTGCCGCCGAACTACGGCCCCGACTACACCACCCAGTTCCGCCAGATGTACGTCGAGCTCGCGCGCGAGCACGACATAGCCCTGCTGCCCTTCCTGCTCGCGCCGATCTCGGACGATCGCGCCAACTTCCTTGACGACAACCTGCACCCCACCGCCGAAGCCCAGCCGACCCTGCGCGATCACGTGCTCAAGGCGCTGAAGCCGTTGTTGGTTCAATGAGGCGGTTGCCGTAGAAGCTCGAACCGGGTTCCGCAGGATCGGTCAGGCGACGACGGGCGGGGGCGGCGACACTGGCGGCGAGCCTGGAGTCCTTCGTGAACACATCGCACCGTGAACGCTATCTCGCGCGCATGCGCCGGTTGCTCGACCACATCGACGCGCAACTCGATGCGCCGCTCGACGTGGCCGGCCTGGCGGCGGTCGCGGCGTTCTCGCCGTTCCATTGCCAGCGCCAGTTCTCGGCCCTGTTCGGTCTGGGCCTGCGCGAGTACGTGCAGCGCCTGCGGCTGATGCGGGCCGGGCGGCGGCTGGCGTTCCGCGCCGACGCGTCCGTGACCGACATCGCCTACGACGGCGGCTACGAGCATGCGGAATCGTTCTCGCGGGCGTTCCGGCGCGTGCTCGGGCAAAGCCCGAGCGCGTTCCGCGAACGGCCCGACTGGGATGCCTGGCTCGACCTTGTCGAACCCCTGCACCGCATCCGGAGCCAACACATGCACCAGCCCCCCGACCTCGCCGCCGTCCGCATCGTCACCGTGCCCGACGTCCGCATCGCCCTGCTCGACCACCTCGGCCCGCACGAGCGGCTGGGCGACAGCATCCGTCGCTTCATCGCCTGGCGCCGCGCGCATGGTCTCCCGCCCGCGATCAGCGTGACCTACAACCTGCTCTACGACGATCCCGACGACACGCCGGCGGCCGAATTCCGCTTCGGTCTCGCTGCGGCCTGCGACCGGGACATCGCGCCCAATGCCGAAGGCGTCGTCGCCGGCCTGATTCCGGGCGGACGCTGCGCCGTACTGCGCCACGTCGGTTCCGAAGCCACGCTCGGGCCGACGATCCGCGCCCTGTTCGCCGATTGGCTGCCGCAGAGCGGCGAGTCGCTGCGCGACTTTCCGCCCTACCTGCAGCGCGTGAGCTTCTTCCCGGACGTGCCGGAACATCAGGCCGTCACCGAGATCCATCTGCCCTTGCATTGAACTTTGCCGCCCGGAACGGGTCCGTCACGATTCCGCTGTTACCCTCCAGCCCCCACTCGACGGAGCATCCCCATGAACATCCGCCACGGTCTTGCCTTCGCCATCGTCGCCGCGCTCGCCGCCTGTTCGAACGAGGCGCCGCCCGCCGATACCGCCGCTGCGCCTGCGCCGCCGGCCGAAACGGCACCGGCCGCCGCACCGGCACCGGCCGCCGATCCGATCGACGCCATCCTCGCTGGCGCGCATCGTTCGGACGAGAACAAGGCGCGTGATCCGTATCGCCATCCGAAGGAAACCCTGGCCTTCTTCGGCATCACGCCGAACATGACGGTCATCGAAATCACGCCGGGCGGCGGCGCCTGGTACACCGAGATCCTCGCCCCCTACCTGCGCGAGTCCGGCAAGCTGATCGCCGCGACCTGGGACACTTCGGCCGCGGATGCGCCGGCCTACTACGCGCGCAACAACGAGACGCTGAAGGCCAAGCTCGCCGCCGACCCGGCCCTGTACGACCGCGTGGAGCTGCGCAGCTTCGACACCAAGGCACCGAAGTTCGGCGAATCGAATTCGGCCGACGCCGTGGTCACCTTCCGCAACGTGCACAACTGGACCGGCAGCGGCGTCGACGGCGCCTACTTCCAGGCCTTCTTCGACGCGTTGAAGCCGGGCGGCGTGCTCGGCGTGGTCGAACACCGCGCGAATCCGGGCACGACCCTGGAGCAGACCAAGGAAAGCGGTTACCTGACCGAGGACTACGTGATCGGTCTCGCCACCGCGGCCGGTTTCGTGCTGGAGGAGAAGAGCGAGGTCAATGCCAATC
This sequence comes from uncultured Rhodanobacteraceae bacterium, assembly GCA_937873105.1. GTDB lineage: Bacteria > Pseudomonadota > Gammaproteobacteria > Xanthomonadales > Ahniellaceae > JADKHK01. The sequence continues at coordinate 3,461 of CALMWD010000016.1, read as the reverse complement.
CGAAGGACACCAAGGACCATCCGGAAGGCGTGTGGACGCTGCCGCCGAGCTTCGCGCTGAAGGAGGTCGATCGCGAGAAGTACGCGGCCATCGGCGAGTCCGACCGCATGACCCTGCGCTTCCGCAAGCCCTCCGAACTCGGCGATGGCGAAGCGCCGGCGGAAGCGGCGGCACAGCCCGCGACCGGCGGTTGATTCTGCTCTTCAACAAGCCTTACGACGTGCTCTGCCAGTTCACCGACGGGCAGGGCCGTCGTACCTTGGCCGACTTCATCGACGTGCCCGGCGTGTACGCCGCCGGGCGCCTCGATCGCGATTCCGAAGGCCTGCTGGTGCTGACCGACGACGGCGCCCTCGCGCATCGCCTGACCGACCCGAGACACGCGCATCGCAAGACCTACCGGGTGCAGGTCGAAGGCGATCCGAGCGAAGAACGACTCGATGCCTTGCGTCGCGGCGTCGTGTTGAACGACGGCCCGACGCGACCGGCCGAGGTGCGCCGCATCGACCCTCCGACGAACCTGTGGCCGCGCGATCCGCCGATTCGCGTGCGCAAGGCCATCCCCGATGCCTGGCTCGAACTCGCGATCGGCGAAGGCCGCAACCGCCAGGTCCGGCGCATGACCGCGGCGGTCGGATTGCCGACCCTGCGCCTGATTCGCGTCGCCAGCGGCGATTACGCCCTGGGCGACCTGCCGCCTGGCCAGTACCGGATCATCGATCCGCGTCCGGCGAACCCGTCGCCGCGTAGTTCGCGAGGCGCTGCACCTGGGTCCCGAGCACCTGGTCGACGATCGCCGCCACGCCGTCGAGCTTGAAGCGGGCATCGCCGCTGACGTTGTAGGTGAAGACGATGGTGCTGCCCGTGTCGGTCGGCGCGATCACGAATTCGGCGACGCCGGACACGCCCCATTCCTGCAGCGGACCGAAGGCGCCCAGCATGCGCAGGCGCGTGTTCCGGTGCGCCCAGATCACCCGCGAGTGTTCGACGCTCTGGTCCTTCCAGGATTCGCAGAAGCAGCCGCCGGCCTTCAGGTCGATGTGCATGTTGCGGGCGTCGCCGGACCAGGTGTGCTGCGGATCCCACCAGCGGCCGATGCGGCCGAGCGCCTTCCACACCGTCGCCGGGTCGGCCGCGGTCGCGACCTCGTGACTGAGCTTGAAACCGCTCGGACCGACCGCTTCGGTCTTGGCCGAAACGGCACTGGTCGCGCACAGCGACAACAGCACAATGGCGACAGGCTTCATGCGCGATCTCCGATGCGGGGCTGGCGCGATGCTACAACTGGAGCGGCCATGTCGTTCAAGGACCATTTCTCCGGCCATGCCGCGCACTATGCGCAGGCCCGGCCGACCTATCCCGAGGCCCTGTTCGCGCGCCTGGCGGCGCTCGCGCCCGCGCGCGACCGTTGCTGGGACGCAGGATGCGGCAATGGCCAGGCCAGCCTGGCCCTGGCCGAAGCGTTCGCGGCGGTCCACGCCAGCGATCCCAGCGCCGAACAGATCGCCAATGCGCCGCCGCATCCGCGCGTGACCTACGCGGTCGAGCGCGCCGAGGCCTGTTCCTTGCCGGACCGCAGCGTCGACCTGGTCGTCATCGCCCAGGCCCTGCACTGGTGCGAGGTCGATGCCTTCCACGCCGAGGCGCGGCGCGTGCTTCGGCCCGGCGGCGTGATCGCCGAGATCGGTTATGCGCGTTCGTCCGTGGATGCCGCCGTCGATGCCGTGTACGCGCATCTGTACGACGATCTGACCGCGCCGTACTGGCCGCCGGAACGGGCGCACATCGACCGCCAATACGCCGACCTGCCGTTCCCGTTCGAGCCGCTCGACCTCGGGCCGCTGCCGCCGATGCGGCAACGCTGGACGCTGGGGCAATACCTCGCCTATCTCGACAGCTGGTCGGCGGTGGCGCGTTATCGCCGGCAGCACGGCCATTCGCCGATCGACCCGGTGCGCGAGGCCTTCGCCGCCGCCTGGGGCGATCCGGACGAACCGCGCGAGGTACGTTGGGACCTGTTCGTGCGTGCGGGTCGCGTCGTTGCGTAACGACGACGCGGCTCAGTCGAAGCCGTCGGCGAACAGGATCGGTGCGCCGCCGGTGTTGAGCACGGCACCGATGGCGATGCCGCGTTCGAGCTGCAGGCCCGGGTCGGACGCGCTGAGCACCACCTCGAAGTACTCGTCGTCCTCGAGCGCGATGTCGGCCTTGACCGGCACGCTGATCGTCTTCTTGGTCTGCCCGGGCTGGAAGGTCAGGGTGCCGCTGGTGGCCACGTAGTCGCTGCCCGCGGTCGCGGTGCCGTTCTCGGTCGCGTACTGGATCGTGCGGACCACGGTGTCGGCGCCCATGGTCACGGTGAAGACCGCGTTGACGGTACCGTTCGCCGGCTCGCTGGCCGTGGCGTCTTCGATGCGGGCGCGGATCAGGGCCGGGTCGTGGTCGTAGATCACCACGCGGCCGTTCGCCAGGGCGCCGAGCGTGGCGCCGCCGGTCGCATTGCTCAGCTTCACGTCGAAGTCTTCCATGCCCTCGACGAGGGCATCCGCGAGGATCGGCACGAGCACGGATTTCGTGGTCTCGCCGGCGGCGAAGTTCAGCGTCGTCGTCGTCGCGGTGTAGTCGAGGCCGGCCTCGGCGCTGACCTGAGCATGATTCGCGGTCGAGAACTGCACCGATACCGCGCCCAGGGCGCCCTTGCTGCGCGTCACGAACACCTCGGCCACGCCGAAGTCTTCCCAGCTGTATTGCCAGTAGGCCATGAAGTTGAATTCGCCCGCGGTCGGCGCGCCGATGGCGACGCAGTTGCCGTACTCCGAGGTGTTGCCGACCGGATCGGTGGCGGTGGCGGTGACGTAGCCGCTGTTCTGGCCGCTGCTGCCGAGGAAGCCGAGGCTGGCCTCGCCGGCGCCGCTGGTCATCACCACTTCATGACCGATGTAGCTGCGGCCCTGGCCGAAACCCGAGGTGTGGCAGGTCGGCGTCTGGAAGTACTCGACGCGGTACTGGGTGTTGGCGCGGCTGCGCAGCTTGCCGGCGAACTGCAGGTTCATGCCGTTGAGCGTGGCGCTGACGATCTCGGGATAGTTCTGGCCCTTGTTCGGGCCCTGGTCGATGTCGAGCGTGTCGTTCAGGTTGGGTCCGACGTTGGGAATGATGTCGATGTTGTATTCGGCGTTGTCGTAGACGCGATTGCCGAGCACGGCGTTGTTCTGACCGCCTTCCAGGCGGATCCCGCCCCAGGTGTTGTCGGTGACGACATTGCCGGCGCCGCCGGCGGTGCCGCCGATGATCATGTCGTTCGCGGTAAAGTTGACGATGCCGGCGCCATTGCCGAGGCCGCTCGCGAGCGCGCTGTTGGTGCCGATGAAGTTGCCTTCGATGTGGTGGCCGCCGCCGTCGCCGATGCTCATGGCGTCGCTGCCGTTGCCGGCGATCACATTGCCGGCGCCGCTGGCGAT
>CALMWD010000015.1 GCA_937873105.1 uncultured Rhodanobacteraceae bacterium | reverse complement strand
GGAACCGATCGTCGCCAAGATCGAGGTCGTCGGCGGCACCTTGCTGACCTATGCGGTCGAATCGGAGCGCATGCAGCCGGACGAGTTGTCCTGGTTCGTCGACCGCACCGTGAGCAAGGCGATGTACGGCATCAAGGGCATCGCCACCGTGAAGCGTGTCGGCGGCATCGAGCGCGAGATCCGCGTCGACCTCGACCCGCAGGCGCTGAACGCCTTCGGCATCACCGCCGGCCAGGTCTCGGGCCAGCTGGCGCGCATCCAGGTCGAGCGCCCGGGCGGGCAGATGGAGTGGGCCGGCGAACGCCAGGTCGTGCGCACCGTCGGTACCGTCGCCGACGCCGACGCCCTGCGCGCGTATTCGATCAGCCTGCCGGACGGGCGTTCGGTGCGCCTCGACGCCATCGCGACGATCCGCGACGCCGCCGCCGAGACCCGCCAGATCGCGCTGCTGGACGGCAAGCCGGTGATCGGCTTCGACCTGTCGCGCTCGCGCGGCAGCAGCGAGGTCGCGGTCGCGCAACAGGTGCGCGCAACCCTGAAGCAGCTGGAGGCGGCGCATCCGGGCGTGAACTTCGTGCTGGTCAATTCGACGGTCGAGGAGGCCGAGCGTTCGTACGCGTCGTCGATGACGATGCTGTTCGAAGGTGCGTTGCTGGCCCTGGTCGTGGTCTTCGTGTTCCTGCGCGACTGGCGCGCGACCTGGGTCAGCGCCGTGGCCTTGCCGCTGTCGATCATCCCGACGTTTGCGGTCATGCACTGGTTCGGCTTCAGCCTGAACCTGATCACCTTGCTGGCGCTCTCGGTGGTCGTCGGCATTCTGGTCGACGATGCCATCGTCGAGATCGAGAACATCGTGCGCCACCTGCGCATGGGCAAGAAGCCGATCGACGCCGCGCGCGAAGCCGCGGACGAGATCGGCATCGCGGTCATCGCGACCTCGCTGACCCTGGCCGCGGTCTTCGTGCCGGTGGCCTTCATGCCCGGCATCCCGGGCAAGTTCTTCCGCGAGTTCGGCTGGACGGCAGCGACGGCGGTGCTGTTCTCGCTGCTGGTCGCGCGCCTGCTCACGCCGATGATGGCCGCCTACCAGATGAAGGCGAAGCCGGTGCAGGAACACGACGGCAAGGTCATGACCTGGTATCTCGGCTGGGTCGACGCGGCGCTGCGCCATCGCTGGCGCACGCTGATCGTCGCGACCGCGCTGTTTTTCGCCTCACTGGCGATCGTGCCGCTGATTCCCGCGACCTTCATCCCGACCTCGGACCTCGGGCGCAGCAATCTCAGCATCGAGTTGCCGCCCGGCACGAAGATCGAGGAGACCTTCGCGGTCGCCGAAGACGTGCGCGCCAGGCTCAAGCCGGTCAAGGAGCTGAAGCAGGTCTATTCCTCGATCGGCGCCGTGCTCGACATCGGCGATCCGACCAAGACCGGCATCGGCGAAACGCGCAAGGCGACCCTGATCCTCGACTGGGGCGAGGCGCGGCATCGCGAACGCAGCCAGAAGCAGCTCGAGAACGAGGTGCGACGCCTGCTGGCGGGCGTACCCGGCGCACGCATCAGTTTCCTCAGCACCGAGCCCGGCGAGCTGATGCAACTGGTGTTGTCGGGCGACGACGGCAAGACCCTGGCCGAGGCGGCCGCCGCCCTCGAGCGCGATCTGCGCACCTTGCCCGGACTCGGCAGCATCACCTCGACAGCGGCCCTGCTGCGGCCGGAAATCGTCATCGTGCCGGATCCGGCGCGTGCCGCCGATCTCGGGGTCGCCACGGCCGACATCGCCGAAGCCGCGCGCATCGCCACGGCCGGAGACTTCTCGCAACGGCTGGCGAAACTGAACCTGCCCGATCGCCAGGTGCCGATCCGGGTCGGTGTCGCCACGTCGGCCCTGGCCAGCACCTCGCTGATCGCCGACCTGCGCGTGCCCGGCAAGCACGGTCCGGTGCCGCTGTCGGCAGTGGCCGACATCCGCCTCGACAGCGGACCGGCGCAGATCGACCGCTACCAGCGCAGTCGCAACGTGACCCTGACGGCCGAACTCAACGGCCGCCCGCTCGGCGAGGTGATGGCCGAGGTCGAGCAGCTGTCGAGCGTGAAGCAGTTGCCGCCGGGCGTCGGTTTCCTGAACACCGGCGATGCCGAAGTCTTCGTCGAACTGTTCTTCGGTTTCCTGCTGGCGATGGCCGCGGGCCTGGTCTGCATCTACATGGTGCTGATGCTGCTGTTCAACAGCGCGTTGCAGCCGCTGACCATCCTCACCGCCGTGCCGCTCTGTGCCGGCGGCGCCTTCGGCCTGCTGTTGCTGACCCAGAACTACCTGTCGCTGCCGGCCCTGATCGGCCTGCTGATGCTGATCGGCGTGGCCAGCAAGAACTCGATCCTGCTCGTCGACTACGCGGTGATGGCCGAGGACGAACACGGCCTCAGCCAGCACGACGCCTTGATCGATGCCTGTCGCAAGCGTGCGCAGCCGGTGGTGATGACGACGATCGCGATGGCCGCGGGCATGGCCCCGATCGTGTTCGGGCTCAGCGCCGATTCCAGCTTCCGCGCGCCGATGGCGATCGCTGTGATCGGTGGGCTGATCACCTCGACCCTGCTCAGCCTGATCGTGGTGCCGGCGGCCTACACCGTGGTCGATGACGTCGCCGGCTGGTTCCGCCGGCGGCGACGCGGCGCCACGGCCTGAGCGGGAGGCAACGCATTCGCGGCCGCCGCTTCGGTGCGGTGGCCGCGAGCATTCAGGGCTGCGCGACGATGCTCAGGCGGGCATCGTCCATCCAGATCGTGCCCTCGTCTTCGAGGGTCATCGCGACGACGAGCTGGCTGGTGTACTCGGGCACCTTCAGCTGCAGGGTCCGCCGGGTCCAGTCGCCGTCGCCGGCGAAGCGCTCCGACTTCACGAAGTCGAGCAGGGCCGAGCCGGCGAAGGCGCCGATGCGGACCATGTAGCCCTTGGCACCGACCTTCTCGCTGCGCACCCAGATCTCGAACTCGACGGTCTTGCCGGCCAGGTCGGGATCGACGCGCACGATCTGCTCGGTCTTGCCCCAGACCTGCTTCTGGAGCCGGCGGATCATCATGCTGCGCTCGCCGCTGCGGTGCGGGTCGTCGACCACGCTGAAATCGTAGGCTCGCACGCCGGCATGTTGCTTGTTGATCCATTGCGCCGGGCCGCCGCGCGCGGTCACTTCCTCGAAGCCCGGATTCTTCAGCAGGTTCGGACGCTCGGCGACGGCCGGGTCGGCCGCGGCGAGCGCTTCGTCGGCGGCCATGGCGGCGCCGGCGGTCAGCAAGGTGGCCAGGATCGGCAGGGAACGCATGAAGGTCATGGAAGTCGTCCAGTCGGGGGCGGCGATGTTAGCGGGGCGGTTTCCGGCGCGCACCACGTGCCCTCCCAGTGGTGGACGCAATAAGTCTCGGGCGTCACGCATTCCGGTCGGAACGGTTCCGTCCAGGCGTAGGGATAGAAGCACTCGCGTGGCAGCAGCGTGACGGCGTGCAGATCCTGCCGGCCGTAGTGGCGCAACCCGGCCTTGTACAGGGCCGCCGTCACCAGTTCGGGTCCGCGCGGGATGCGTCGGTGCAGCCGGTAGACGCTCGACAGGGTGCGCAGGCAATGCGCCAGGAACGGGTGCCCGGCGCGCGCGCCCATCACGGCGTTGTTGACCCAATCGACGTTCGGCGCGCGCAACTGGAAGCCGAGGAAGCACGCGAGCGGGAGCAGGTCGTCGAAGCGCCGCACCACCTCGACGTCGGTGTCGAGATAGAGGCCGCCGTGCCGATGCAGGACATCGAGCCGGACGTGGTTCGCCACCTTGGACCACAGCCCCTGCGCCAGCGTGTCGCGGCAGTAGTCGTTGTCGAGGTCGCTGTTGTCCTCGTTCCATTCGACGATCTCGTAGTCGGGCAGCAGCCGGCGCCAGGACGCGATGCAACGCCGGTTCAAGTCGCTCATCGTGCCGCGTCCGAACCAGCAGTAGTGGATCCGCTTCGGGATCATGTCTCGCGCGAGGTCATGCGGTCGCGCCCAGTTCCAGCGCGCTCGCTTCCTCGCGCAGGCCGCGGCTGAGGTAGCCGTGCGAGCCGCAGGCGGTGAAGCCGGCTTCGGCGAAGGCCTTGCGATAGAACTTCGCCGGACGCGCGATGAAGCCCTCGCGATCGCCGACGAATTCGTCGCCCCGGCACATCAGCTCCAGGAAGGCGAATCCGTCCGGGCAGAGGTCGGCGAAACCCTGGAGACCGCGCAGCAGTTCCCGGGTCGGCAGGTAGTGCATGACGTCGGAGCAGACCAGCAGGTCGAAGCGGCGGTCGAAGCGCAGTTGTTCCAGATCGGCGAAGCGGCACAGGCGGATGTCGCGCGCGAGGCCGTACCGGCCCACCACGTAGTCGCTGCTGTCGAGGCCGAGGTACTCGACCTTCGGCCGCTTCTGCTTCAGAAAGGCGCGCCACGGCGCTTCGCCGCAGCCGATGTCGATCACCGAACGGATCGGATGGCCGAGGTAGTACTCGGCCATGGCCACCGCCATCGCGATCTTGCGTTCCAACACCAGCGGCGACTTCACGCGGTGCTTCGGATCGCGGTACCAGCGGTCGAAATAGGCCTGGTCGTACTGCTTGCTCACGGCTGGTCCGCCGTCGTCGGCACGGCACGCACCGGCAGCGGCACGTTGCAGAGTTCGATGTGGCCGGACGGCAACTTCGTCCAGGGGTCGCGGCGGTTGCGCTTGGCCTCGACGATGTCGGCGAAGGTCGCGGTGTCGGTACGCAGCACCTCGAGGGCGCTGCGTTCGGCTTCCGGCACGTCGGCGGCGACGCGCATCGCCTTGATCGGCGTGCGTTGTTCCGCTGTCTCGTAGAAACCCATCGGCGGCGCGCCGCGCGGCATCGTGCTCAGCCGTTCGATACCCGACAACACGCGCCCGACCAGGGTGATGTTGCGGTCGAGATGGCGCGGCGCATGCCCGGTCACGACGTAGAGCTGGGCGCCGTTGCCGGAGTCGGTCTCGTTGCCGCGGGCGACACCGACCGTGCCGTAGCAATGCGCCATCCAGATCTCGCGCGACTTGGGATCGCGTCCGACCCAGAAGCCGTTCGAGACGCCGACCACGGCGGCATAACCATCGTCGTCGGGGATGCGGGTGAAGGCCATGTCGTCGCGCCAGGGCACGGTGAATTCGCCGGCGAGCCTGGCCTTGGCGGTCTTGAACGGACGCGCCTTGGCGGCGTCGTCGGCGTCGGGATCGCCCCACTGCACGACATAGTTGTCCTGGGAACGCAGGATGGCGAGGCCATCGAAATAGCCTTCGCGCACCAGGGCGCGGATGTTCGCGTCGTGCTTCGGCGCCAGCCAAGGCGCCAGTTCGATGACGACGCGCCCGGCGGGCAATTCCAGATACAGCGTGTGCTCCGGATCGGGCGAGCGCCAGTCGGCGGGTGCGCTGGCCGCGATGACCTCGTTGACCGTGCGATAGGCCGGCGTCTCTTCGGCGGCGACCGCAAACGCGGCGGCCAGGCCGAGTGAGAACAGGGACAGGGAAGGGACGATTCGCGCCATGGGGCCTCCGGATGCGAAGTCCGAAGCCTATCCGCCCGTCGCCTCGGGCGGCAAACCGACTCAGGCGGCGAGCCGGCCCGAGCCGTCGTGCAGGCCGAGGCCGACCGCGAGCCGGCGTTGGTCCAGCGGCGAAAGCTCGCGGAAGCAGGCGGCGACGGCGTCCTGATATCCCGGCGCGCCGAGCCATGTGCGCCATTCGGCGAGCTGTGCGGCCAGGCGTGCGTCGCGGCCGTGCTCGGACCGGACCAGGATCTCGGCGAGCAACGCGGTCAGGGACGTGCGGACCATCGAAACGGACATGGCAGGGACTCCGATCCGGTGAACATGAGGGCGGTCAGACCGCCAGGGTGCGGCTCGCGCCGCTCAGGCTGAGCCCGACCGCGCGCT
>CALMWD010000014.1 GCA_937873105.1 uncultured Rhodanobacteraceae bacterium | reverse complement strand
GCCCGAACGGCGCCGGCAAGTCCACGCTCGGCTACGTGCTCGCCGGCCGCGAAGGCTACGAGGTGACGCAGGGCTCGGTGAGTTTCAACGGCCAGGACCTGCTGGCGCTGGAACCGGAAGCCCGCGCCGCCAGCGGCGTCTTCCTCGCCTTCCAGTACCCGGTCGAGATCCCGGGCGTGAACAACACCTATTTCCTGCGCGCCGCCTACAACGCCCAGCGCAAGCATCGCGGCGAGCCCGAACTCGATTCGATGGCCTTCCTCAAGCTCGTGCGCGAGAAGCTGAAGGTGCTGCACCTGAAGGACGAGCTGCTGAACCGCGCCGTCAACGAAGGTTTTTCGGGCGGCGAGAAGAAGCGCAACGAGATCTTCCAGATGGCCGTGCTCGAACCCGCGCTCGCCATCCTCGACGAAACCGATTCCGGCCTCGACATCGACGCACTCAAGCTCGTCGCCGAAGGCGTGAACCGGCTGCGCTCGCCCGAACGCGCCTTCCTCGTCATCACCCATTACCAGCGCCTGCTCGACTACATCGTGCCCGACGTGGTGCACGTGCTCGCCGACGGCAAGATCGTGCAAAGCGGCGACAAGGATCTGGCGCTGAAGCTGGAAGAGGAAGGCTACGCCTGGATCAAGGCGCGCAAGCGCGAAGAGCAGGCGGCGTTCGCGTCATGAGCAGCCTCGCCCAAGCCCTGGTCGCCGCCGCGCCCGAGCGACTGGGCGATCTCGCCCTGCCCGGCCCGCGCGACGAACGCTGGCGCTACAGCTCGCTGCGGGCCTTGAACACGCGCACGTTCAAGGCCGCACCAGGCGAATCCTCGCCGCTCGACGATGGTCTGCGTACGCGCATCGCGTCGTTGTCGCCGCGTCTCGTGTTCATCGATGGCCGGCACGATGCGACGCGGTCCGATCTGGCCGCCCTCGGCGATGCCGTGACAGTGGACGCATCGGCGCCGTCGGCCCAACCTCCGCCGCATTGGCCGTTCGCGCGTGCCGCGGCCGTCGCCGCGCCGACGACGAGCCTGCGCGTCGTCGCCGCTTGCGCCACGCCGATCCATCTGTTCTCGATCACCACCGCTGCGGCGCAGGACGCCGTCATCCAGCAGTCATTGCGGGTTGAACTCGCACCCGGCACCGAGGCGTCGATCGTGCACCACCGCCTCGGCGCGGCGGATGGCACGGCGTTCCTGAACCTTTGGCGCGATCTCGACCTCGCCGACGGCGCCACGCTGCGATGGGTCGAAGTCGCGGACGAAGGCGAACGCACCAGCGTGGTCGTCGGCACGCGCGCCGTGCTCGGCGCCGCGGCGCGCTTCGAACTCGGCGAAGTCGCGGCCGGGGCGGCGCTGTATCGCCACGATCTCGACGCCACCCTGGCCGGCGAGCAGGCCGAACTGGTCGTGCGCGGCGGTTCGATGGTCACGAAGCGCCGCCATGCCGACGTGAACATCGACGCCCGCCATCGCGCCAAACACACCCGCGCCGACAGCGTCTGGCGCGGCCTCGCCGACCAGCGCGGCCATGCCATCTTCGCCGGGCAGTTGATCGTCGAGGAAGGCGCCGACGGTGCCGACGCCGCACTCAGCAACAAGAACCTGCTGCTGTCGCCGCATGCCGAGATCGACACCCGGCCGGTGCTCGAGATCTACGCCGATGAAGTGAAGGCCGCACATGGCGCCACCGTCGGCCGACTGGACGAACGTTCCCTGTTCTACCTGCGCTCGCGCGGCATCTCCGAAGCCGAGGCGCGCCGCATCCTGCAACTCGCGTTCGCGCGCGAGCCCTTGCTGCAATTGTCCGATGCGGGCTTGCGCGAGATCGCGCTGGGCGCGCTCGCGGCGGTCCTGCCCGAGGATGCGGCATGAGCCGACTCGACGACATCGCCGCGATCCGCGCCGAATTCCCCCAGCTTTCGCGCCTGATCCACGGCAAGCCGCTGGTCTATTTCGACAACGCCAATACCGCGCAGAAACCGCGTGCGGTGATCGACGCGGTGAGCGGATACTTCACCGAACACAACGCGAATGTCGCGCGCGCCGTGCATACACTCGGCGAAGAAGCGACCTCGTTGTACGAGGCCGCGCGCGACAAGCTGGCGCGTTTCGTCGGAGCGCGCTCGCGCGAGGAAGTCGTGTTCACGCGCGGCACCACCGAATCGGTCAACCTGGTCGCCTACAGTTTCCTGCGTCCGACGCTGAAGCCCGGCGACGAGATCCTGGTCTCGCGCATGGAGCACCACGCCAACATCGTGCCCTGGCAACTGATCGCCGCCGAGACCGGCGCCCGCGTCGTGCCGGCGCCGATCACCGACACCGGCGAACTCGATGTCGAGGGCACGGTCGCGCTGATGAACGAGCGCACCCAACTGGTCGGCCTCGTGCACGTCTCGAACGCGCTGGGCACCATCAATCCGGTCGCGACCATCATCGCGGCGGCCAAGGCGCGCGGCATCCCGAGCCTGATCGACGGCTCGCAGGCGGTGCCGCATTTCAAGGTCGACGTCGCCGCGCTCGACTGCGATTTCTACGTGCTGACGGGGCACAAGCTGTTTGCGCCGACCGGCACCGGCGCGCTGATCGCGAAGCGCGAGCACCTCGACGCGATGCCGCCCTTCATGGGCGGCGGCGAGATGATCCGCCGGGTCTCGTTCGAGGGCACCACCTTCAACGATCCGCCGCACAAGTTCGAGCCGGGCACGCCGAACATAGCCGGCTTCATCGGTCTCGGCGCGGCCGTCGACTGGCTGGAGGCGGTCGGCATGGACGCGATCGCCGCGCGCGAGGCCCGGCTGCGCGATACGATGCGGGCGGCGCTGGGCGAGGTCGATGGACTGCGCCTGATCGGCACGGCGCGCGAGCGCGCGGCGGTGTTCTCGTTCGTGGTCGAAGGCGCGCATGCACACGACCTCGCCACCCTGCTTGATCACGAGGGCGTGGCGGTGCGTTCCGGCCACCATTGCACGCATCCGACCATGCAATTCTTCGGCGTGCCGGCGACCGTGCGCGCTTCGCTGTCGTTCTACAACACCGAGGACGAGATCGCGGCCTTCGTGGCTGCGCTGGCCAAGGTCCGGCGGATGCTGGCCTGATGAGCGCGCATCCCTCGACCCTGTATTCGGAGACCGTGCTCGCGCACAACCGCGCGCCCCGGCATTGCGGCTGCCTGGCGGACGCGACCCACCGCGGCGTCGCCGAGAACGCGCTCTGCGGCGACCAGCTCGCGCTGACGCTGCGCCTGCGCGGCGACCTGATCGAGGCGGCGATGTTCGACGGCGAGTCCTGCGCCATCACCACCGCCTGCGCCTCGATGCTCACCGCCGCCCTGCACGGCGCGCCGCGCGCGCGCGTCGGCGAACTGCGAATGGTCATGACCGCGATGTTCCGCGGCGATGCGACCGCGCCCGGCGAATTCGCCGCCTTCGCCGAACTGCGCCACCATCCGGCGCGGCAGCGTTGCGCCCTGCTGCCCTTCGACGCGGCGCTGTCCGCCCTGCAGCCCAAGGAATGAACGTGATCGAATTCCGTACCGCCGGCGAGGCCGACATCGCGGCCGTCGTCGACCTGGTCCAGTCCGCCTACCGCGGCGACGCCAGCCGCCAGGGCTGGACCACCGAAGCCGACTTCCTCGACGGCCAGCGCATCGACGCCGGCGGCGTGCGCGAGGTCATCGCGAAACCCGACAGCCGCATCGTGCTCGCCGAGCGCGACGGCGCCCTGGTCGGCAGCGTCCAGGTCGAGAAGATCGACGGCCGCGGTTATTTCGGCATGTTCTCGGTGCGCCCGAACCTGCAGGGCGGCGGCATCGGCGACGCCTTGCTGCGCGAGGCGGAACGTGTCGTGCGCGAAGACCTCGGCTGCGCCACGATGACCTGCACGGTGATCTCGATCCGCGCCGAACTGATCGCCTGGTACGGCCGCCGCGGCTACCGCAGCACCGGCGAATTCAAGCCGTTTCCGTATGGCGACGAACGCTTCGGCCTGCCCAAGCGCGACGACCTGCGCTTCGAAGTGTTCGCGAAGGAGCTGCGCTGATGGACGGCTGGACCCGCGTTTGCGCCCGCGACGAGATGGCGCCCGGCGAGTTCCGCGTCGTCGCGGCCGAGGGCACGATGATCGCCGTGTTCAACATCGACGGCCACCACTACGCCATCGAGGACGTGTGCACGCACGACGGCGGCGAACTGGCAGGCGGTCCGATCCACGGCTTCGAAGTCGAATGCCCGCGCCATGGCGCACGCTTCGACGTGCGCAACGGCGCCGTGTGCGCGCCGCCGGCGCAAACACCGACGGCGAGCTTTCCGGTGCGCGTCGACGACGAGGGCGTCTGGACGCGCGACGACCGCTGGGACTGACTCAGCGCCCGGCGACGCTGCCGCGGACGCCGGTCACGCAGAGGTCCTGGGGGTCGTAGGACACGACCGTGGGCACGCGCACGAAGGCCTCGTCCGACCCGACGCTGCGCGATTCGACGATCGCGTCCAAGCGCGCGGCCTGCCGCTCGACGCGCACGCGGTATTCCAGACCGGCTTCCGGCACGATGCGGGCGCGCACGCCGAGTTGGTCGGTGCCGCCGGGAATGCCGGTACGCGCCGGCTTGAACGCGTCGCGCACGAAGACCAGTTCCACCGGCTCGCCGGCGACCAGGTCGCGGTCGAGATGGCGGCGATGCGAGCGGCGCGGATCGCTGCCGATCACGTTGTGGTTGCGGCCCAGCTGACTGAGGTCGCATTGCACGCCGTCGCGAAATTGCTTGACCACGACCGGCAGGCCGCGGTTCTCGATGCGGATCGGCACGACCTCGGCGGCCAGGGCGGCCGTCGAAAGGCATGCGAGCATGGCGGTGACACCCAAGATCCGGAAATTCATGGCGTCTGCTCCAGGTCGCCGCAGGTCGCGGCCACCCGAAGCTAGCGCCGCGTCCGGAGCTTCACCTCCGCCTTCAGGGGGATGCGCGCGAATCGTTCAGCCGGCGATCAGTTCGGCGACCGCGGGCGGATCGACAGCACCAAGGCGGTGCCGCCGCCGTCGACGCGGGCGGCGATGCGGTCGGCCTCCGCGGGATCGATCCACAGGGTGTCGCCGGCCACCAGCGCCTGCGGCGTGCCTTGCAGGTGCGCATGGCCATCGAGCAAGTGGAAGACCTGCCAGGCGCCGGCGGGCTGATGCAGGATCATCGATCCGACCAGCGGCCGCACCAGCAGCTCGGCCTCGAGCGCGGGATCGGCCAGCATCAGGTTGAAATCCTCGCTCGGGCCATCGAGCGGCACGCCCTCCACGGCATCGTCGCCGCTGAAGGCGCACAGGTCGCCGACCCGCTCGAGTTGCCGCTTCGGTTCGCCGTCGAAGCGCAACTCGAGTGCGCCGCCGCGCGCCTGCACCAGCCAGCGGCGCACGCCCGGATAACGCGAGAACGGCGCCGGCGCGTCGATCACGGCGCGCGACAGGCGGAAGCGGAACCCGACATCGAACGCGCCGGACGGCACCAGGCCGATCTCGCGGGTGACGCCGAGCCCGTTCTTCCAGGGGCTCGGTTCCAGACCGCGATAGGGAATCAGGCGCGGCGCGCTCACAGCAGCAACCCGGTCGCGAGGCCGAGGAACACGCCCATGCTGACGATGTCGGTCGCGGTCGTCAGGAAGATCCCGGACGCCGTCGCCGGATCGGCGCCGAGGCGCTTCAGCCCGAGCGGAATCGCCGCTCCGGCGATGCCGGACAGCACGCAGGACACCGCCATCGCGAATACGCAGATGCCGGCCAGGGTCAGCGCGTCCGGGTTCTTCTGCAGGACCGCCATGACGTACAACGCGGCGCCGGCGACCAGGCCGACGATCAAGCCGTTCCACCAGCCGAGCAACGCCTCCTTGGCCATCAGCTTCCAGCCTTGGCCGGGCTTCAGTTCGCCGAGCGTCATGCCGCGCAGCGTGACTGCCAGCGCCTGGCAGCC
>CALMWD010000013.1 GCA_937873105.1 uncultured Rhodanobacteraceae bacterium | reverse complement strand
TGGTCATGCTGAATGCTGCGAACTACCGTGGCTTGCGGGATGCGGCGGCAGCGCAGAAAGGCGAAACCGCCGCCGAGTCCTTTCACAGCCTGCCCCTTCTTGTTGGTGTACCCGGAAATCACCCGCCGCACGCGCTCGGCGCAGACATCGCGGCATAGGTTTTTGTCCGGGGTGTCGGCCGTGGCCTCGGTGCTGGAAACGAGGATGAATCTTCGCTGGCCGCCATCCTCCTTGTTCAGGTTCAGCACCGCCTGCGCCGTGGTGCCGCTGCCGGCAAAGAAATCGAGCACGATGTCGCCGGGCTTGGTGGCAATGCGGAGGATGCGCTCGATCAGTGCGACAGGTTTAGGCGTCGAGAAAACATCTTCCGACTTGTCGAATTGCAGGATGTCGTGGATTTCCTTCTTGGCGTCCTGCGTGTGGCCGACTTCTTCGTATTTCCAAAGGGTTTGCGGCACGACACCTTGCTGTACGTCAGAAAGAAAACGCTTGATTGCCGGAACACTGTTGCCGTCTTTGCCCCACCAGATACGCTTGTCGCGATCAAGCTCCAGGAACTTTTCTTCGGCAAATCGCCAGTAGTTGCCCGGCGGCGGCCCGGCGACCACGCGGCCCGATGGGCAAGTGATCGGGTACGTACCCTTGCTGTAGAAATTGCGTGCCGACAGATCGCCTGCCTTCCACGGGCCACGCGGGTCTTTGTCGGGGTTCTTGTAGGCTTTGTCCTGCTCCGCTGTGCGCGGCATTGGATTCGGGCGCCAGAGGTCCTTGTTGATCGCGTAGCAAACGATGTACTCGTGGTCATCCGAAAAATGCTGCGCCGTGCCTTTCGGCGAATACACCTTCTGCCAGATCACATTGGCGACGAAGTTCGCCGCGCCGAACACCTGTTCCATCAGCAGTCCGAGGTGAAACACCTCGTTGTCGTCGATGGAAACGAAGATCACGCCGTCCTCGCTCAGCAGTTCCCTGGCCAGTTCCAGCCGGCGGAACATGAACTCCAGCCACTTGGAGTGCCGCCAGGCATCGTCCTTGTCGATGAAACGGTCGTTGTAGATGAAATCGCGGTTGCCGGTGTTGTACGGCGGGTCGATGTAGATGCACTTGACGCGGCCGGTGTGGGTCATGCGCAGGAAGCGCAGGGCGGCGAAGTTGTCGCCCTCGACGATCAGGTTGCGCTGCGGCCCGTCGCCGCACGACAGCGCGGCGTCCCGGTCGAG
>CALMWD010000012.1 GCA_937873105.1 uncultured Rhodanobacteraceae bacterium | reverse complement strand
CCGGGCGCGACGTCGCGGATGTTGAAGCGCCGGTACAGGGACTTCTGCGCGCCGGCTTCGGTGGCGACGACGCAGGATGCGACGGTGCCCTCGCCCATCGTGTGGCTGATGTCGAAGCACTCGATGCGTGCCGGCGCCTCGGACAGGCCCAGCAGCGGCACCAGGGCCTGCCAGCGTTCGCGCTGCACGGCATCGGAACCGAGCCGCGTGCCGAGCGTGATCTCGGCGTTGCGCAGCGCCAGCTCCACCCGCTTGACGCGTTCGCCGCGCTGGGGTTTCAGGATCTCGACCTTGCGGCCGGCGCGCGCGGACAGAGCCTCGGCGATCAGTTCGGCGTCCTCGATGTCGTGGCTGAGGATCAGGGTGCGCGGCGCCGGCAGTTCCGCGTAGTGCTGCGAGACGAAGGCTTCCAGCACGTCGGCCGGACCGGCGTTCTCCGGGGCGCGCAGCAGCCAGTGGCGGCTGCCGAGGCTGGTGCCGTCGCGGAAGAACAGCGCCTGCACGCAGGCCTGGCCGTCGCGGACCACGCAGCCGACGACGTCGGCATCCTGCTCGTTGCCGGTGACGAACTGCTTGGCCTGCATCTGCCGCAGGCGCGCGATCTCGTCGCGCAACTCGGCAGCCCGTTCGAAGGCGAGCTCGGCGCTGGCCTGTTCCATCGCCTTGACCAGTTCGTCGATGACGTCGGTCGAACGGCCTTCGAGGAACATGACCGCGTGGCGCACGTCGCGGGCGTAATCCGCGGGCGCGACCAGGCCCACGCAGGGCGCGGTGCAGCGCTTGATCTGGTATTGCAGGCAGGGGCGCGAACGGTTCTGAAAGACGCTGTCGACGCAGTTGCGGATGCGGAACAGCTTCTGCAGGCGGTTGATGCTCTCGCGCACCGCGACCACGCTGGGGTACGGCCCGAAGTAGCGGCCCTTGGCCTTGCGCGCGCCGCGATGGAAGGCGATGCGCGGGTATTCCTGGCCGCTGATGAAGATCGACGGATAACCCTTGCCGTCCTTGAGCAGCACGTTGTAACGCGGGTTCAGCGACTTGATCAGCTCGTTCTCGAGGATCAGCGCCTCGGACTCGGTGCGCACCACCGTCGTCTCGATCGCCGCGACCTGGGCGACCATGGCGGCGATGCGCGGTTCCAGCTGCGGTCGCGCGAAATAGCTGCCGACGCGCTTCTTCAGGCTCTTGGCCTTGCCGACGTAGAGCAGCGCGCCCTTCGCATCGAACATCCGGTACACGCCCGGCGCGGTCGTCAGCTCGCGCGCGTAGGCGCGGCCGTCGAAGCCGGGGGCGGCCGCCTCGGTCATGGCCTCATTCGCCGATCGGCAAGCGCGTGACCTGGCCGTTGCTGGTGTCGATGCGGACCACTTCGTGTGCGGCGGTATTGGCGACGAACAACTTGCCGGGCAGGCTGGCGATGCCGGAGGGCTGGTGAAACTTGTAGGCGAGATTGATCGACTTGGCCCCGCCGCCGCGCAGCGAGACTGCCTTCAGCTTGTTGTTGTAGGTGTCGACCAGCCACAGGATCTGGCCATTGGCGTCCACGGCGAGGTCCGTCGGATGCTGCAGGCGCACCTGGGCCGGAGGGCCGTCGATGTCGCCGAATTCGTACAGGCCCGCGCCGACCAGGGTCTGCACGCGGCCGTCGCTGCGCACCGCCCGGATCGCCGAGCCATCGGCGTCGGCCACGTACAACACCTGGTTGGCATAGGCCAGGCCGGTCGGCTTGGCAAAAGGCGCGAACAGGCCGGCGCCGTCGTCGCGACCGATCTTGCCGGTGCCGCTGTAGAGGTTCAGGCGTCTGCGGTTCAGGTCCAGGGCCCAGATCTGATGCTGGCCGGCCATCGCGATCAGCAGTTTCTCGCCGGCTGCGGCCAGGGCCCAGGGCGAGTTCAGCGCGACCTGGCGCGGCTCAGGATAGTCCTGTGTGGCCGGATGGCCATGCACGCCGGTACCGGCCATGGTGTCGACCTCGCCGGTGATCATGTGCACCCGGCGCACGCAGTGGTTGCCGCGATCGGCGACGTAGAGCATGTCCTTGATCAGGGCCATGCCCTGCGGCTCGTTGAAGGCCGCGTCGCCGAACTTGCCGTCCAGATAGCCCATCGTGCCGGTACCGATCTGGCGGATCACGCGGCCATCGTGGGTGCATTCGAGGATGCGGTTGTGGCCGGCATCGGCCACGAACAGCGCCGACTCGGTGGCGAGCAGCTTGGTCGGGAAACGCAGCGGCGTGCGCGGCTCCGGCCGGCTCACCGGCTGCATCGGTTCGTAGAAGCGGATGTCGCGATTGGCCGCGTCGTCGAGCAGACTGCCGACCAGGGATTCGATCTGCCCGCGATGGCCTTCCCCGGCGACGATGCCGGCCACGCGCCCTTCCGCGTCGATGACCGCGACCGACGGCCAGGCCTGGATGCCGAATTGCTGCCAGGCCGACCAGTCGGGGTCGTTCGCGACCGGGTGGCGCACATGCCACTGGTTCACGGTCTTGAGCACGTTCGCCGCGTGGCGTTCGTGGTCGAACTTCGGGGTGTGGATGCCGATCACGCTGAGGCCGTCGTGGTGCCTGGCCTCGACGGCGCGCAACTCCTGGAGGAAATGCAGGGAATTGACGTTTGCGGCATTGAAGAAATGCAGCAGCACGACCCGTCCGCGCAGCTTGTCCAGGGCCGGCGGCTGCTGGACGTTGAGCCATTGCAGCGTCGGCGGCAGCTCGGGGGCGATTGTGTGGGCGGCCATGGACTACTCCGGAGACTTCGAGCCGGGATTATGCAGGTGGACGAGGTGTTTGGTCAGTCCTGCCACGCCCTCGCGGATCAGCGCAAAACTGTGCTCGAACTCGGCCCGGCCGCCGTAGTACGGATCGGGCACCTCGCCCTGGGTCTGGCCGGCGAAGGACATCAGCAGGCGGATGCGTCCCCAGGCCGGCGCCGGCGCGACCCGGCGCAAGTCGGCGATGTTGCGGCGGTCCATCGCGACGATGATCTCGGCCTCGTGGAAATCGTCGGCGCGCACCGGGCGCGCGCGATGCCCGCCGAGATCGAGACCGAACTCGGCGGCCAGTGCGATGGAACGGGCATCGGCCGGTCGACCGGCGTGATCGTCCAAGGTACCAGCCGAGTCGATGGCGATGCGCGGGACCAGGCCGGCTTCCTGGAAAGCCTGTCCGGCGGCCACGGCCGCGAGCGGAGACCGGCAGATATTCCCCATGCAAACAAATAGTATTTTCATGGGGTTATATAAATTTATTAAAGTGGATTCGCCTGGCGGAGCAAGGCTTCGACCCGGGCCAGGTCGGCCTCGGTGTCGACCCCGGGCGGAAACGGCTCGGGCGCCAGCGCCACGGCGATGCGCTCGCCGGCCTCGAGCACGCGCAGCTGTTCCAGCGACTCGACCCGCTCCAGGGCACCGGCCGGCATGGCCACGTAGCGGCGCAGGAAACCGGCCCGGTAGCCATAGATGCCGATGTGGCGCAGGAAGCCGATGCCCTCGGGCAGGCGTTCGCGATCCCGCGCAAAGGCATCGCGCGCCCACGGGATCGGTGCCCGGCTGAAATACAGCGCATCGCCGTTCGCGGCACGGACCAGCTTGACGCAGTTCGGCGAGAACAACTCGTCGACATCGTGCACCGGCGTCGCCAGCGTCGCCATCGGCGCGTCGCTGCCGGCCAGGGTCTCGGCCACGGTCACGATGCCGCTGACCGGCGCCAGCGGTTCGTCGCCCTGCAGGTTCACGACGATGCGTGCGTCCGGCCAGCCCAGCTGCTGCGCGACTTCGGCCAGGCGGTCGGTGCCGGAGGGATGATCGGCGCGGGTCAGGCAGACGCGCGCGCCGCTGCCCTGCACGGCCGCGGCGATGCGATCGTCATCGGTCGCGACCACCACCTCGGCGGCACCGGCGGCCAGGGCGCGGTCGACCACGTGCGCCACCATCGGTCGGCCGTTCAGCAGGCGCAGCGGCTTGCCGGGCAGGCGGCTGGCCCCGAAACGGGCCGGGATGGCGACGGTAAATTCCAGGCTCATGCGTTCCCCTTCAAGGCATGCAGGCGGCGATGCACGAGATCGCCGAATTCGGACGGCAGGTCGACGTCGATCGGCACCACCCAGATGCGACCGTCGGCATGCGGCGCGCATTTTCCGGCGTCCTTTTCGGTGATGAACACCGGCAGGTTGTCGTCGAACTTCAGCTCGCTGCCATCGAAGGCGTGGTGGTCGGGATAGGTATGCGGGTCGACGACGAGGCCATGGCTGCGCAGCAGGTCGAAGAACCGACGCGGGTTGCCGATGCCGGCGACCGCATGCACGCGTTGCCCGGCAAAGCCCGACAGCGGCCGGGCCTGGGCCAGGTCGCGCAGCGACAACACGCGTTCGGCGCGCACCTGCATCGGGAACGCACCCTCGCGCTGGCCGCCGTTGACGACCACGGCATCGACCCGCGCCAGGCGTTCCTGAGGTTCGCGCAAGGGACCGGCCGGCAGCAGGCGGCCGTTGCCGAAACCGCGCTGGCCGTCGATCAGCACGACCTCGAGATCGCGTGCCAGCGACCAGTGCTGGAGGCCGTCGTCGCTGACCAGCACGTCGACGCCATCGCGCTCGATCAGCAAACGGGCGGCGGCGGCGCGGCGGCGGCCGATCGCCACCGGGCAATCGGTGGCATGCGCCAGCCACACCGGCTCGTCGCCGTACTCGGCAGGCTCCGCTCCCGGCGGCAAGCGCTGCGGATCGTGTGCGGCGGCGCCATACCCTCGCGTGACGATGCCGGGCTTCCAGCCGCGCCGACGCAGTTCGGTCGCCAGCCAGGCCACCAGCGGCGTCTTGCCGGTGCCGCCGACGGTGAGGTTGCCGACGATCAGGACCGGCACCGGCAGGCGTACCGAACGGCGCAGGCCAAGGGCGTAGATCCAGCGCCGCAGGCCCAGCAGGGTGCGGTAGACGCGTTCGCCGAGCGCAGCCCAGGCCGGCACCGGGTCGCCGTCGTACCAGATCCGGTTCAGACGCGACTCGAGGCGGGCGCGGGTGCTCATCCGGCGTCCTCGGGATCCCGGAACTGCAGCCGATGCAGGCGCGCGTAGGCGCCGTCGCGGGCGATCAGTTCGGCATGCGTTCCGGTTTCGAGGACGCGTCCGGC
>CALMWD010000011.1 GCA_937873105.1 uncultured Rhodanobacteraceae bacterium | reverse complement strand
GTCATCGCCTTGACCAGGTTGTTGCGGAACGCCAGCCGGCACGGCCCGTCGCCGTAGACATGGACGCCGGCGTACTTGCCATCGATCTCGCTGAAGATGTTGTGCCGCAGCGCGACGTGGCGGACATTGCCATCGGTGGCGGTGCAGACGATGCCGATCCCGCCGTCCAGCGACTGAAGGTAGCCGCCGAGGTTGCGGATCGTCACGCCTTCCAGCGTAAAGTCGCGGTTGTGGCGGATGCGGAGCGCATGCACGCTCTGTCCGGCCAGGGTGGTATTGGTCGGGTCGAGCGTGCGCGAGGCACAGCCGGGGTTGTAGCCCCCGCGCAAGCTGAGGAAGGCATCCGGGTGCAAATCGGCCAGGAGCGAGCCGCTCATCACGTAGGTGCCCTGCACGATGCGCACGTCGTGGTCTCCGGCGTTGGCTCCGGCCGCACTGATGGCGGCGACGATCTCGGCCCAGCTATCGGCGCAGGTGGTGATGGTTTGGGCGCCAACCCGCCCCGGCACGGCCAGAACAATGGCGAGGAACAGCAGAATTCGATGCCACATGGTCGTCCCCGATGCGCGCAGCGAAGGCTGCGTCCACCGGGGTCAACGTGTTCCGGCGGCGAAACCGAACGCGGTCGTCGAAATATCGTTGCTCAGCCGATCGCCGCCCGCATCGCCGCGATGGTCGCGGCGTAATCGGGGGCGTTGAAGATCGCCGAACCGGCGACGAAGGTGTCGGCGCCGGCGCGCGCGATCTCGCCGATGTTGTCGGCTTTCACGCCGCCATCGACTTCGAGGCGGATGGGCCGGCCGCTGCGGTCGATGCGTTCGCGCACCGCGCGCAGCTTGTCGAGTGCGCCGGGAATGAATTTCTGGCCGCCGAAGCCCGGGTTCACCGACATGATCAGCACCAGGTCGAGCTGGTCCAGGGTGTGGTCGAGATAGTGCAGCGGCGTCGCCGGATTGAACACGAGGCCGGCCTGGCAGCCGTGCGACCTGATCAGCTGGATCGTCCGGTCGACATGCTCGCTGGCCTCGGGATGGAAGCTGATCAGGGTTGCCCCGGCCTGGGCGAAATCGGGCACGATGCGGTCCACCGGCTTGACCATCAGGTGCACGTCGATCGGCGCGGTGACGCCGTGCTTGCGCAGCGCCTCGCAGACCAGCGGGCCGATCGTCAGGTTCGGCACGTAATGGTTGTCCATGACGTCGAAGTGCACCCAGTCGGCGCCGGCCGCGAGCACGGCATCGACCTCGTCGCCGAGCCGGGCGAAGTTCGCGGAAAGAATCGATGGCGCGATGACGGCGGGCTGGCGCATGGGAATCCTCGGTTCAATTCAGGCCGCGCGCGCGGCGGATGCGCTCGTAGGCGGCATTGAGTCTGCTGGTCTTGTCGCCGGCGGCGCGGCGCGCGGCGGCGCTGGCGTTCGGCGGCAGGCGATCGGGGTGATGGCGCGCCACCAGTCCGCGATAGGCGGCCTTGACCTCGTCGTCGCCCGCGTCCGGCGCGACCTGCAGTTCGGCATAGTCGGCGGCGAGCTTGGCGTCGCGATCGCCGCGGCGGAAGCTGTCCCAGGTCGGCCGCGCGACATTGATGCGCTCGGCGATGGCGTCGAGCAGCGCCTGTGCCGAGGGCTGCGCGTCGACGGCGGCGATGTCGGCCAGCAGCTTCAGCACCATCAGCCGCAATTCCTGCTGCTCGTGGGTATAGGTCCGCAAACTGTCGCAGGCGGATTCGTAGCGCCAGCCCTCGGCACGACCGCGATCGAAGGCGGCGATGGCGCGCTTGCGCATCGCGGCGTCGAGTTCGAGGCGGTCGAACCACTGCGTTGCCGCGGCCACTTCGGCGTCAGACACGGCACCGTCGGCCTTGGCCACGCCGCCGGCCAGTTCGAACAGCGGCTCGGTGAACGCGGCCTTGGGCTTCTCGCGCAGTTGCGGAAACACGCGTTCCAGGAACAGGGCCCCGAGCAGGCCGCCCAGCACCGGCCCCCAAGGCGTCCGCGCACGGGTGATGATGGTGCCGACGATGGCGCCGACCAGGGCGGGCTTCCAGTTCATGGCGCGGCCGCGGACGGCGCCGCAAGGCATGGCAGCGCTGGGGCAAATCGGATCATGCGCGCATGATAGCAACCGCCCCGGACTAGAATGCCGGCCCCGCCTCGGAGCCGCGCCATGTCGAACCGCTCGATGTCGCTGACCCAGATTCCCGGACTGACCCTGCTCCATCGCGGCAAGGTGCGCGACGTCTACGCCTTGCCCGGCAACGAACTGCTGATCGTCGCCAGCGACCGGCTCTCGGCCTTCGACGTGATCCTGCCCGACCCGATCCCCGGCAAGGGCGAGATCCTGACCCAGCTCTCGAATTTCTGGTTCGCGAAGACCGGGGACTGGATGCCGAACCATCTGTCCGCACGCAGCGTGCGCGACGTCCTGCCGCGCGGCACGCCGGTGGCCGAGTACGAGCGCCGCAGCGTGGTCGCCAAGCGCCTGAGGCCGGTGCCGGTCGAAGCCATCGCGCGCGGCTACATCATCGGCTCGGGCTGGAAGGACTACCAGGCGACCGGCCGCATCAGCGGCGTCGAGCTGCCGAAGGGACTGCAACTCGCCGAGCAGCTGCGCGAACCGATCTTCACGCCCTCGACCAAGGCCGCGGTCGGCGACCACGACGAGAACATCGGCTTCGACGACTTCGTCGCCCGGGTCGGCGGCGCCGTCGCCGAACAGGTGCGCGACATGACGCTGAAGCTCTACCGCTACGCGGCCGACTATGCGCGCGAACGCGGCATCCTCATCGCCGACACCAAATTCGAGTTCGGCCTCGACGAGCAGGGCACGATCCGGGTGATGGACGAGATCCTGACGCCGGATTCGTCGCGCTTCTGGGACGCCGCCGAGTACCGCGTCGGCATCAGTCCGCCGAGCTTCGACAAGCAGTTCGTGCGCGATTACCTGGAGACGCTGGACTGGAACAAGCAGTCGCCGGGTCCGATGCTGCCGCAGTCGGTCATCGCCGGCACGCGCGCACGCTACGCGGAAGCGCTGCATCGCCTCGCCGGCATCGCGCTTTGAGCCGCGCGGCGCCGTTCTCGGCGCGCGACCTCGGCCTGGTCGCGCTGATCTGCCTGGCCTGGGGCTGCAACTTCCTGACCTCGGCCGCCGCCCTGCGTGAACTGCCGCCGCTGCTGTTCACCGCCCTGCGCATGCTGGTGCTCGGGGTCGTGCTGCTGCCCTGGCTGCGGCGTCCGCCGCGGGCGCAATGGCCGCTGCTGGTTGCCGTGGTGGTCTGCAACGTCGTGCTGCATTTCGGGCTGAGCTTCTGGTCGCTGAAACTGGCCGGCGACCTCGCCTCGCCGGCCATCGTCATGCAGAGCTACGTGCCGATGGCGGTGCTGCTGGCCTGGCTGCTGCGCGGCGAGCGTTTCGCCTGGCGCACAGGCGGCGCCATCCTCGTCAGCTTCGCCGGCATCCTGGTGCTCGGCTTCGACCCGATCGTGCTCGACAACCCGCAGTCCCTGCTGCTGATGTTGGCCTCGGCCCTGGCGCTCGCGGTCGGCACGGTGCTGATGCGCGCGCTCTCCGGCATCGACGCCTTCGCGATGCAGGCCTGGTCTGCATGGATCGGTCTCGCTCCGCTGCTGGCCTGGAGCGCGCTGGCCGAGCCCGGCGCCTGGTCGACGCTGGCGAACGCGAGCTGGATCGCCTGGGGCGGCGTCGCCTGGGCCGCACTCGTCGCGTCGCTGCTCGGCCACAGCCTGTTCTTCAAGCTCGTGCAGAAACATCCCGTGGCCCAGATCGCGCCCTACCTGCTGATGGCGCCGATCGTCGCCGTCGTGCTCGGCATCGTCGTCTGGGGCGACCGCCCCGGACCGCGCCTTTGGCTCGGCGGCGCCATGGTGCTCGGCGGCGTGCTCGCCATCGCCCTGCGCACGCTCGCCAAGCAGCGCGTGGTGTCGCCGGAACCGACCGAGATCTGATCCCGGCGTCGCCAAAGGAAACGGCCCGCCGAAGCGGGCCGTCGCGTTGCGGTCGAACGCCGTCGTTTCGATCAGCGTGCCGAGCGCGTCCTCAACACGGCCATGCCGAGCCCCGCCAACAGGACCATCAGGCCGGCGAGACTCCAGGCCGTCGAGGCGGGCACCGGTTGATGGCCCTGCACGCCCGCCGGCGCCATGGACACCAGGCGCATCGCGTCCCCGCCGCCGCCGTCCGCGGCCAGCGTGAAATACCAGACGCCATTGGGCGCCATCGAACCCTGGACGGTGCGGTTCTCCGCATAGCGCTCGCCGGGCTGGAGGTTGCTGCCGCAGGCAAACAGGTTGAAATCGCCACTGGTCCCGCCGCCGCCCCCCGAAGGCGTGCGCGCATCCTCGGGCACGGTCGTCGCCCAAGGGTCGCCGAGCGTCGGCTGCCCGACCAGTTCGCGGGTGAAGTCGAGCGTGCCGCCCTGGGTGTCGAACACGAGGCTGCAGAAATCCTCGATGCCGAAGCTGCCGTTGCCGGAGGTCGCGCCGGAGACATTGACGTTCAACTCGAGCACGGCCGGATTCGGCAGGTCGATGTCGTTGTCACCGGGATTGGCGATGAGGTCGGTCTCGAACACGACGTAGCCGGTCGCCGTCGCGGGACCCGCTTCCTGCCGGAAGGTGAAGTCGAGCCGAACCGGCTCGGCCGCCGCTTGGGCGGCCGCGCCCAGCAGGGCGATGGCCACCGCGAGTTTTCGGGTCATGGTCATTGCAGTTCCTCGATGTGATTGAAGGAGGGGATCAATGCGCCTCGCGCGGGCGCAACAGCCAGCGGCAGAGCGCCGGCAGGAAAATCATCGCGGCGATCATGTTGACGATGAACATGAAGGTCAGCATCACGCCCATGTCGGCCTGGAACTTGAGGTCGGACCAGATCCAGGTGGCCACGCCCACGGCCAGGGTCAGCGCGGTGTAGAAAATCGCGATGCCGGTGGTCTTGAGGGCGCCGAAGTAGGCCTCGGTCAGGCTGCGGCCCGCCTGCATCGACTCGGCCATGCGCGCGTAGATGTAGATCGCGTAGTCGACGCCGATGCCGACGCCGAGCGCGACCACGGTGAGCGTGTTCACCTTCATGCCGATGCCGAGCTCCACCATCAGCGTGTGCCCGAGCTCGGTCACCAGCACCAGCGGCAAGGTGATGCACGCCGCAGCCAGCGGCGAGCGGAAGCTGAGCAGGCACATCACGAAGACGGCGGCATAGAGCAGGTAGAGCATCATGTGCTCGACCTCGCGCACCTTGTCGTTGATCGCCGCCATCACGCCGACGTTGCCGGTGGCGAGGCGCAGGTTGGCCTCGTCGGTCCGGTATTCCTCGCCGCTCGCGGCCGCAGCTTCCATCGCCTTGTCGCGGTTGACGCGGAAGTTCACGTCGTAGCTCTTGTTGGCCTCGCGGAATTCCTCGACCGCCTTGACCACGCGGTCGATCGTGGTGGCGCGATGGTCGGTGGTGAAGATCTGCACCGGCATCGCCTTGCATTCCGGCGAATCGATCAGGCCCGAATCCGACTCGATCGCCTGCAGGCTCTGCTGGTGGCGGCGCAGCAGCGTCTGGCCGCTGCG
>CALMWD010000010.1 GCA_937873105.1 uncultured Rhodanobacteraceae bacterium | reverse complement strand
CACGCCGCGGCGGCTTCGGTCGCGCAGATGTTCAATGCCGACCAGATCGGCCTGGATGTCGCCGGCTACGCCGTACTGCTCGGCTTCGCGACCAACACGGTGAGCAAGACCGTGGTCGCCTTCGGCACCGGCGGGCGCAGCTTCGCCCTGCATCTGCTGCCGAGCCTGGTGGCCATGCTGCTCGCCTTCGCCGCGGTGTTGCTGTTGCGCTGAGTTAGTCGTCGACGAAGCGCAAGTCCACGGGCACCTCGGCCAGTCGCGACAACGGTCGCAGGCCAGCGCGCAATTCGAAGCGGTCGAACAGCAGGATGTCGAGCGGCCGCCACAACGCGACCCAGCCGAGGATCAACAGGCCTTCGTCGATGATGCGCAACCCCGCATGCGCGCTGTCGCCGAATTCCGCGGCCATGAGGCTGCCCACGGCGACGCAGGCGGTCAGCAGAACCAGTCCCACCCCGAGCGCGCGCCAGCCTGCGGCCATGCGCCAGCGCAACTCGCGGCGCGCCTGTGCGAGTTCGAAACGGAAGTGGTTGTGGATCGCATCGGGCAGGTTGTGCGCGGCGATGCGCAGGCTCTCCGGCAGGTGCACCACGACCCGCAACGGCGCGTCGCGCGGATGTTCGCGCACCGAATCCAGCAACCAGCGCGCGGCCTTGTCGTCCAGCGCCTTCTCGCGGAACGGCGACGGGTCCATCGAATCGAACAATTGGCCCAGCGCACGGATGCGCAGGTCGACGACGGCGTCGCGATCAGGGCTCATGGCCGCTCCTCCGAATGCCGCGGCAGACTGACACAAGCCGGGGCGGGCAGGGAATTCGTATGCAGCGCGTCCGCCGCGGGCGTGGCCGCTGCTACATTCGCGCCGATACGACGACCAAGAGAACGAACGCAATGACCGATCCCACTGCCCTCGGCGCCCTGCGCCGCACCAAGATCATCGCCACGCTCGGCCCGGCCTCGGACGCGCCGGGCGCGATCGAGGCCCTGATCGCCGCCGGCGTCAACGTGGTGCGGCTGAACTTCTCGCACGGCAGCAAGGAGCACCATGCGGCGCGCATCGAGGCGGTGCGCGAGGCCGCGCACAAGCTCGGTCGCGAAGTCGGCGTGCTCGCCGACCTGCAGGGGCCGAAGATCCGCATCGAGAAGTTCGAGGAAGGCAAGGTCCTGCTCAAGGCCGGCGACCCGTTCACCCTGATCTGCCGCGCCGACGTCCCGCCGGGCGATCGCACCCGCGTCGGCATGAGCTACCTCGGTCTCGTCAACGACGTCGCCGTCGGCGACACCCTGCTGCTCGACGACGGCCTGATGGCGGTGCGCGTCGATGCCATCGTCGGCGATGAGATCCGCACCACGGTGCTGACCGACGGCAAGCTGTCCGACCGCAAGGGCCTGAACCGGCTCGGCGGCGGCCTGTCGCTGGGCGCGCTGACCGACAAGGACAAGCGCGACATCGTCACCGCCGCCGAACTCAAGGTCGACTTCGTCGCGGTCAGCTTTTGCCGCAATGCCGCCGACATGCACGAGGCGCGGGCGCTGCTGAAGGCCGCCGGCTGGGAAGCGGCCCTGGTCGCGAAGATCGAGCGCGCCGAATCGATTCCGCTGCTCGGCGAGATCATCGACGCCTCGGACGTGGTCATGGTCGCGCGCGGCGACCTCGGCGTGGAGATCGGCGACGCCGAGCTGCCGGGCC
>CALMWD010000009.1 GCA_937873105.1 uncultured Rhodanobacteraceae bacterium | reverse complement strand
GGAGCGCGGGCGAGGCGCCGGCCGCATCGTTCCGCTGCACCGCCAAGACCCGCTACCGGCAACCGGACCAGGACTGCCTCGTCGAACGCCGTGACGACGGCACCCTGGCCGTCCGGTTCGACCAGCCGCAGCGCGCGGTCACGCCCGGCCAGTCGGTCGTCTTCTATCGCGACGAGGAATGCCTCGGCGGCGCCGTCATCGAGGCCACCGACGCCGCATACGGTGGTCTCGCATGAACGCCGACCGCGAACAGACCCTGGCCTTCGCCGCCATGTTCCAGGCGCTCGGCTGCGTGCAGCAGCTGGCCGAGGGCGGTCGCTGCGACGCCGACGAGGCGGCGGTCGTGATCGATGCCGTCTTCGCGATCGACAGCGCCAACGCCGAGTCCCTGTACCCGCCGGCCCGCCTTCGCGCCGGCCTCGCGCTGGCCGCGAAGCAGCTTGACCGCAATCCCGGCGATGCGGTGATGCGCATGGGCATCACCGTGCTGCGCCTGGAGCGGCGGCTCATGACCAACACCCGTCTGGCCGGATCGCTGCGCGATCGCATCGGCGAGATCGAACGTACCCGCGCCGCCTTCGGCGGCCAGCACGAGAACGTCCTCGCCGCGCTGTCGGCCGCCTACCTGCAGACGGTGAGCAACCTCGAACCGCGGGTCATGGTGCACGGCTCGCCCCTGCATCTGCAGCAGGAACGCACGGTGCAGCACATCCGCGCCCTGCTGCTCGCCGCGTTGCGCGCCGCCGCGATGTGGCGCCATGTCGGCGGCAGCGGCTGGCGCCTGTTCTGGCGACGTCGTCATTGGCTCGCCATGGCCCGGTCGCTGCAACGACTCGACGCTTCGATGCGCTGACACTGTTCCACTTGCCGCCCAACCAAGCTAGCATCCAAGTTCGTGCCCAGAGGACGCGGAATCATGCGTCAGCCCAAGCCCCGTCGTCGCTCGCTGAACAAGGCCCTTGTAGATCATCTCTATCAGACCGATTGCAGCTCGGATCAAATTCGTCTCGCTGGCGGAACGGCCGCCGCAGGGGGCGCCCTGCTGGGTCTGGCCAGCTTCGGTACCGGCGCGCAGGCGGCAACGTTCACGGTCACCAATCTCGACGACAGCGGCGCGGGCAGCTTGCGCCAGGCCATTCTCGACGCCGAAGCGAACGGCGACGCCGACACCATCGTGTTCCAGTCGGGACTCAGCGGCACGATCCAGCTGACCACGGGCAACCTGGAGATTTTCTACAGTGTCGACATCCAGGGTCCGGGCGCCGACCTCATCACCGTCAGCGGTGGCGGTGTTCCGGACCGCTCCTCCCGTGGCAAAGGCGCCTACAGCGGCGGTGTGTTCCAGATCGGTCCGGACGTGTCGCTCTACCAGGGCGGCGAGCGCGGAAACCGCGGAGGATTGCCGGCCGTCACCATCAGCGGCCTCACGATTGCCAACGGGTCGGCCGACTTCGGCGGCAACATCTCGAACACCTCGGCCGAACTGACGATCGAGAACTGCGTCGTTTCCAACGGTACCGCCTATTACGACGGCGGCGGCATCTTCAATTCCGCCATCACCCATGTCATCGACTCGTCGGTGACCGGCAACGATGCGGCCTACGGCGACGGTGGCGGCGTGTTCAGCGGCGATGACTACTACGCACGCCTGACGACGAGCGGCACGACGATTTCGGACGGCTACGCCTATTATGAAGGTGGCGGCATCGCCTCCGACTCGGGTTCGCTGGCCATCGCGACCACCGTGGTGTCCGGCAATACCGGCTCGACCGGCGGCGGCGGCCTGTATGCCCACATCGATGCGGACGGAGCCGTCGACATCTCCGATTCGGAGTTCACCGGAAACGACACCAACTTCGGCGATGCCGGCGGCGGCGGCGCCGAAATCGTGCATACCGGAACGTCGATCCGCGCTTCCACGGTATCGGGCAATAGCGCTGTCGGCAGCGGCGGCGGCATCCTGTTCCACAACCACTACTACGCCAGCGATTTCGAGAACCTGACGGTCTCCGGCAATTCGGCCGCGGCGGCTGGCGGCGGTATCGCGTTGGACGCCCAGAACGACGGCACGGCGCTCAACTTCGTCACGCTCACGGGCAATACCGCCAGTGCCGGCGGCGGATTGAACGCATACTACGCCAATGCCACGGGCGCTCCGACCATCGCGAACTCGGTCATTGCCGGCAACAGCGGCGGAAACGACTTCGAGGGCAATCTCGACAACACCAGCCTGTCCTTCAGCGCCATCGGCACCGAGAATGCGGTGTTCAACGATGGTGGAGGAAATCTATTCAACGTCGATCCCATGCTGGGCGCGCTCGCCGACAATGGCGGAACGACACAGACGCATCTGCCCCTGGCGGGCTCGCCCCTGATCGACGCCGCCGATCCGGCCTTCGCCCCGCCGCCCACGACCGATCAACGTGGTCAGCCGCGCGTGTCGGGCGGACGTGCCGACATGGGCGCGGTCGAGGCGACGGCCGCGCAGGCCGGACCGCAAGTTCCGGTTCCGGCGACTTCGAACCCGGCACTGGCATTGCTGGCGGCGGCCATGGCCGCTGTCGGCCTGGTCGGCTTGTCGCGACGACTGCGCGGCGGCGCGGCGCTCGCAGCGCTGGTGGCGACGGGACTGTTCATGGGCGCGGATCCGGCACTGGCTGCGCGTCCGGATCACGACGAGGTCAAGGTCGGCACCCTTCAGTCGGCCCGGGCCGCTCAGCCGGGGAATCGGATGGTCGAAGTGCGCCTGGCAGACGGTTCGACCTATGTTGCCCGCCGCGGCCATCTTCGGGTGATCGACCGCCGCAGCGGAGAGTCAACGCCAATCCAGTCCTTGTCCGACTTGACGGCCAACCAGGCCGTCATGGTTCGTGCGCAACGCTCCGAACGCGGCCGGATCAGTTCCCTCAAGGTCGTGCTCTTCGACTCCGTCCAGGCGGCGGAAGCGCATCGCCTGGCCAAGAAGAAGCATCACGCGCACTGAAATCGACGCACGAGAGTGATTGAACGCCCGGACCCTGATGGTCCGGGCGTTCGCGTTTTGGCATGCACGCATTGGACTGAAGTCGCATACGCCGGCGTTTGGCGGGAGGATCGCTTTCGCGCGATAATCGCGCGCTTTTGGCGTCGGAACCCGACCGCGCCCTCCCCGCAACCTCCTGTTCCGCAAAGGAAACACCATGCGCGATACTTTCTCGGTGCTCGACACGCTGAGCCTCAACGGCAAGAACTACCGCTATTACTCGCTGGCGAAATTCGGGCAGAAGCACGACATCAAGCGCCTGCCGTTCTCGATGAAGATCGTGCTCGAGAATCTGCTGCGCTTCGAGGACGGCGCCAATGTCACCGCCAAGGAAGTGGAAGCGGTGGCGAACTGGCAGGCCAAGGCCGAGCCGGAGACCGAGATCAGCTTCATGCCGGCGCGCGTGGTGCTGCAGGACTTCACCGGCGTGCCCTGCGTGGTCGACCTGGCCGCGATGCGCGACGCCGTCACCAAGCTCGGCGGCAAGCCGGAGCAGATCAATCCGCTGATTCCCTCGGAACTGGTCATCGACCACTCGGTCCAGGTCGACAAGTTCGGCACCAAGTCTTCGGTCGACGAGAACGTCGAGATCGAGTTCGGCCGCAACGGCGAACGCTATTCCTTCCTGCGCTGGGGCCAGAAGGCCTTCCGCAACTTCAAGGTGGTGCCGCCGCGCACCGGCATCGTGCACCAGGTCAACCTCGAGCACCTGGCCCGCGTCGTCATGACCAAGGACGAGAACGGCGAGACCTTCGCGTTCCCGGACACCGTCTACGGCACCGACTCGCACACGACGATGATCAACGGCATCGGCGTGCTCGGCTGGGGCGTCGGCGGCATCGAGGCCGAGGCGGCGATGCTCGGCCAGCCGGTGTCGATGCTCATCCCGCGCGTGGTGGGCTTCAAGCTCTCCGGTGAGCTGCCCGAGGGCGCCACCGCCACCGACCTGGTGCTCACCATCACCGAGATGCTGCGCAAGCACGGTGTGGTC
>CALMWD010000008.1 GCA_937873105.1 uncultured Rhodanobacteraceae bacterium | reverse complement strand
GGCGGGGGTGCGGGGGCGGCGGGTACCGCCGGGTGCCGGCCGGTGATGCGTTTCGGCATGACGGCGGCGGCGGCCGCCGCGGGCGTGGTGGCCGCGACCGGCGCCGGATCCGCCTCGACGGCGGCGCCGGCGTCGATCGTGCCGCCCGCCGCGCGCTGCAGGCTGGCCTTGAGCCCGCCGACGCCGATCGGGCGATGCAGCACGTTGTCCTGGTCGTGGCCGCTGGAGGCGGTCAGGCAGATCACGTTGCGGCCGGACGACTGCGCCTTCAGCCAATCCATGTGCCCGTACAGCGAGTCGGCGTCGATGATCAGCACGTCGGCGGCGTTGCTGTCGCCGATCCATTCCCAGTGCGCGCCGGCGTCGCCGCGCAGCGAGGTCATCATCGACTTGATCTGTTCCAGTTCCGCAGCGGCGACACTCATCGCCGCGATCCGCATCGTCTTGGCCATCTTGGGTTCCGTCGGTGCGCCCACTCCCGGCGCAAGGGCGGCGATTTTGGCACAGCTCGGTCAGTCGGCGCTTGCTGCGCCGCGCTGCGCCTCGGCCTGCATGCGCCAGAGCTGCGCATAACGCCCGTTCGCGGCCATCAGTTCGGCATGGCGGCCGGATTCGACCAGGCGGCCTTCGTCGAGCACGAGGATGCGATCGGCCTCGACGATGGTGGACAGGCGATGCGCGATGATCAGGGTGGTGCGGCCCTTCGCGACTTCGTCGAGCTGGGCCTGGATCAGGCGTTCGGTGCGGGTGTCCAGCGCCGAGGTGGCTTCGTCGAGGATCAGCAGCGGCGGATTCTTGAGCAAGGTCCGCGCGATCGCCACGCGCTGCTTCTCGCCGCCCGAGAGCTTGAGGCCGCGCTCGCCCACCTGCGACTCGAAACCGTCGGGCAGGCGCTCGATCAGGTCGAGGATCTGCGCGCCGCGCGCGGCGGCGACGACCTCGTCGCGACCGGCGTCCGGTCGACCGTAGGCGATGTTGAAATAGATCGTGTCGTTGAACAGCACCGTGTCCTGCGGAACGATGCCGATGGCGGCGCGCAGCGAGGCCTGGGTGACGGCGCGGAGGTCCTGGCCGTCGATGGTGATGCGGCCGCCGCCGACATCGTAGAAGCGATACAGCAGCCGCGCCAGCGTGGACTTGCCGGCACCGGTCGCGCCGACCACCGCGACGGTGTGCCCGGCCGGGATCTCGAAGCTCAGGTCGTGCAGGATCGGCCGGCGCGGGTCGTAGCCGAACTGCACGTGTTCGAAGCGCACCGCGCCGCCGCCGGGATCCAGCGGCGGGGCGGCGGGCGCGTCCTGCACGTCGCGCGATTCCGCGAGCAGGGCGAACATGCGCTCGATGTTGGTCATCGCCTGCTTGACCTCGCGATAGACCATGCCGAGGTAGTTCAGAGGCATCGACAGCTGCAGCAGGAAGGCGTTGACCAGCACCAGGTCGCCGATGCTCATGGTGCCGACCGCGACGCCGGCCGCGGCGCGCCAGACCAGCAGGGTCAGGCCGATCGCGACGATCGAGCTCTGGCCGATGTTCAGTACCGCCAGCGTCTTCAGGCTCAGGACCTTGGCGTTCTCCAGGGTCTGCAGGCCGCGGTCGTAGCGCTCGGCCTCGAAGCCTTCGTTGTTGAAGTACTTGACGGTCTCGTAGTTCAGCAGCGAATCGACGGCGCGGGCGTTGGCGTTCGTGTCGGCCTCGTTCATGGCCTTGTAATAGCGGATGCGCCATTCGGTGACCGCGAAGGTGTAGGCGATGTAGGTCGCGAGCGTGCCCAGCGTGATCCAGGCGAAGGAGACGTCGAAGCTGTGCACGAGGATGATGCAGACGACGGTGATCTCGATCAGGGTCGGCAGGATCGTGTAGACGGTCCAGTCGAGCAGGTCGGAGACCGCGCCCATGCCGCGTTCGAGGTCGCGCGAGATGCCGCCGGTGCGCCGTTCGAGGTGGAAGCGCAGGGACAGCGCGTGCAGGTGTTCGAACACGGCCAGGGTGATCGAGCGCGCGGTGCGTGCCATCACTCGCGCGAACACGATCTGGCGCAGCTCGGTGAACAGCGTCGACGCGAGACGCAGTGCGCCATAGGTGGCGAGCAGCAGCACCGGCACCGTCAACGGCGCCAGCTTGGGGTCGAGCGCGTCCACGATCTGCTTGAGCAGCAGGGACACGCCGATGGTCGCCGCCTTGGCGCCAACCAGGAACACCATCGCCACCAGGATGCGCAGCCGGAAGCGCCAGACATAGGGCCAGAGCGCGCGCAGGGTGGCGGCCGCGCCTTCGGGCGGCGCAGTGGCGGCATGCAGCGGAACGGGGATCGCGGACATCGGGGACTCGGGCAGGTTGCGACTATGATGACCGGGTCACCACCGCCCGGAGATGATCATGCGTTTGCTGCTTTCAAGTCTGTTGCTGTATTCGGTCGCCGCCTTCGCGACCGAGGCCGTGGCGCCCACACCGGCGCCGGCGGGAGCCGGCGTCTACTTCATCGAACCGGCCGACGGCGCGACCGTGGCGCAGGAATTCACGGTGCGTTTCGGATTGCGCGGCATGGGCGTGGCCCCGGCCGGCATCGCCCATCCGAACACCGGCCATCACCACCTGCTGATCGATGTCGATGCGCCGCCCAAGGCCGGCGAGGCCATTCCGAACGATGCCCAGCATCGCCATTTCGGCGGCGGCCAGACCGAGGTCGCGCTCAAGCTCGCGCCCGGCAAGCATCGGTTGCGCCTGTTGCTCGGCGATCACCTGCATCGCCCGCACGACCCGCCGGTGATGTCGGAGGAAATCACCGTCACGGTGGAGTGAGGCCGCTTTCCCGTGGGTGCGAATCGCATTCGCACGCTTTGATGGGCGGCCGAAAGGGCGTGCGAATGAGATTCGCCCCCACGAGCGACGCGCTGCAAAGCGATCCGAACGCCTACAGCGCCCCGCCGGCCTTGAGGGTTTCGAGGATCTTCGCGTCCGGCACCGCGGACACGACCTCGGCGCGGCCGATGCCGCGCCACAGGATCAGGCGCAGCTGGCCGCTCAGCGCCTTCTTGTCGAGGCGCATCGCCTCCAGCAGCGCCTCGGCCGCCAGGCCCTTCGGGATGCGCGTCGGCAGCCCGAGGCGGACGAGCAGGTCGTTGAGCCGGTCGCGGTCGGCGCTGGAGGCCATGCCGAGCCGGGCCGACAGGTCGGCGGCCAGCACCATGCCGACGGCGACCGCCTCGCCATGGTTCAGCCCGCGGTAGTCGCCCAGGGTTTCGAGCGCATGGCCGAAGGTGTGGCCGAAGTTCAGCAGTGCGCGTTCGCCGTCCTCGCGCTCGTCGCGCGCGACCACGCCGGCCTTGTGGCGCACGCTGCGCTCGATCGCCTCGGCGGTGCTGTCCGGCTTCAGCGTCAGCAAGGCTTCCGCGTGCTGTTCCAGCCAGGCGAAGAAGCCGTGGTCGCCGATCGCGCCGTATTTCACGACTTCGGCGAAGCCGGCGCGCAGTTCGCGTTTCGGCAGGGTGGCGAGCACGCCGGGGTCGATCAGTACCGCGCGCGGCTGGTGGAAGGCGCCGACCAGGTTCTTGCCCTGGGCCAGGTTTACGGCGGTCTTGCCGCCGACCGAGGAATCGACCATGGCCAGCAACGTGGTCGGGATCTGCACAAAGGGCACGCCGCGCATCCACAGCGCGGCGGCGAAACCCGCCAGGTCGCCGATCACGCCGCCGCCGAGCGCGACCAGGGTGGCGTCGCGGCTGGCGCCCATCTTCGCCAGCGCCGCGAACAGGCGGTCGGCGCTGGCCAGCGACTTCTGCACCTCGCCGTCCGGCAGGATCACGGTCGCGACCGATTTCCCGGCCAGGGCCCGCTGCACCCGTTCCAGCGCCAGCGGCGCGACCACGTCGTTGCTGACGATCAGGACATGGCGTCCGGCCACGGTCCCGGCGATGGCGCCGGCGTCGTCGATCAGTCCCGGCGCGATCGTGACGGGGTAGCTGCGCGCACCCAGCGCGACCTCGACCACGCGCCTCATGCCGCCACCGCCTTGCGCTGCCAGAGCGCGTCCAGGCGCGTCGCGATCTGGCGCGCGGCCTGGGCCACGGCGGTGTTGGATCCAGTCACGGTCAAGTCGGCGATCTCCTCGTAGAGCGGGTTGCGCTGCACGGCCATGGCTTCCAGTCGTTCGCGGCGGTCCGGGGCCTGCAGCAGCGGGCGTTTCACGTCGCGCGCCAGGCGGGCGAGTTGCTGCGTCACGGTCGCCGACAGGTAGAGCACGAAGCCGCGTTCGCGCAAGGCGCGCCGGTTCGCCTCGGCCAGCACCGCGCCGCCGCCGGTGGCCAGAACGACGCCCTCGCGCCGCGTGAGCTCGTCGATCAGGCGCGCCTCGCGGCTGCGGAAGCCGGCCTCGCCCTCGAGTTCGAAGATCAGCGCGACACTGACGCCGTTGCGGCGCTCGATCTCCTCGTCGAGGTCGATGAAGGGCAGGTCGTAGTGCTGCGCCAGGCGACGGCCGATCGTGCTCTTGCCGGCGCCCATCGGACCGACCAGGAACAGGTTCGACGAGGGATTCATGCGGGGATGCTAGCATCGCCGACTTCGATGGTTTCGCCCCGCCCGCATGCTGCGTTTTTCGATCCTGTTCCTTGTTCTGCTCGTCGTCCTGTTCACGCTGGAAGTGTTGGGTCCGGTCGAGAAACACGTCATCTTTCCGTTCACCGAGAGCCTGGCGACCTTTTCCACCTGGCTGATCCGGCTGTTCGACGACTCGGTGCGCACGTACGGCAATGTCATCCAGAGCACCTCGGTGGCCTGGGGCGTGGCGATCGAACGCGGCTGCAACGGGGTCGAGGCGATCATCATCCTGTTCGCCGCGATCTTCGCCTTCCCGGCGCCGTGGAAGCATCGCTTCGTCGGCTTCGTGGCCGGCTTCTTCGCCATCCAGGCGCTGAACATCGTGCGCATCGTCAGCCTGTTCTACCTGGGCGAATGGGAAACGGCGAAGTGCGTGCCGGGCCAGGAATGCCATCGGCTCTGGTTCGACTGGTTCCACCTCTACCTGTGGCAGGCGCTGATCATCCTCGACGCGCTCGTGGTCTGGATGATCTGGCTGCGCTACCTGCCGCGCCCGGCGCGTCGCGGGCCGCCTGCGGCGACGATGGCGCCGACGACCGCCTGAGGTGGGCCCCGCGCACAT
>CALMWD010000007.1 GCA_937873105.1 uncultured Rhodanobacteraceae bacterium | reverse complement strand
TTCGTAGGTGCTGCGGTCGGCGATCATGCCGTGCTGGTGGATGCCGGATTCGTGCGCGAACGCGTTCTCGCCGACGATGGCCTTGTTGCGCGGCACCGCCTGGCCGATGAACGAGGCGAGCAGGCGCGCGCTGCCGTACAGCCGCGGCGTGCGGATGTTGGTGAACACCGGATAGCGGTCCGGGCGCGTGCGCACCGCCATCACGATCTCCTCGAGCGCCGCATTGCCGGCGCGTTCGCCGATGCCGGTCAGGGTGCATTCGACCTGGCGTGCGCCGGCCTCCACCGCGGCCAGCGAGTTCGCGACGGCGAGGCCGAGGTCGTCATGGCAGTGCGTGCTGAGGATGACGCCGTCGACGCCGCGCACCTCGCGCTTCAGCAACCGGATCAGTTCGAAGTATTCGCCGGGCGTGGTGAAACCGACGGTGTCCGGCACGTTGATGGTGGTCGCGCCGGCCTCGATCACGGCGCCGAAGAGCTGCACCAGGAAGTCCGGCTCGGAGCGCGTCGCGTCTTCGGCGGAGAACTCGACGTCGGCGCAGAGCGCGCGCGCCTGGCGCACGCCGGCGATCGCACGTTCGATCACTTCCGTCTTGCCCATGCGCAGCTTCATCTCGCGATGGATCGGGCTCGATGCGATGAAGACGTGGATGCGCGGATGCGCCGCATCCCTCAGCGCCGCGGCGGTGGCTCGGATGTCGGCCTCGTTGCAGCGCGCCAGGCCGGCGATGCGGGCGTCGCGGATGTTGCGCGCGACCGCCTGCACCGCCTCGAAATCGTCTTCCGAGGCATTCGGATAACCGGCTTCGATGATGTCGACGCCGAGCGATTGCAGCGCTTCGGCGATACGCAGCTTCTGGGCGCGATTCAGGGTGCAGCCCGGACTCTGTTCGCCATCGCGCAGCGTGGTATCGAAGATCAGCAGACGTTCGCTCATCGGCGTCGGCTCCGTACCGGAACGGGACGGACCTGCAGGCGCGGCTGCAGAAACGATGCACACAGCCTGTCGATCAATGCGAACAGAAGCTTCATGGCGTGGTCCTCGTGGTTCGATTCGGGGCGAAAAAAAAACCCCGCGCCGTTGCCGGCGCGGGGTTCTGGATTCCTGGTTTCGTCGCTGTGTTCTAGGTCGAAACGGCTCCATCCCGCACGTTCGGCGGAATAAGAAGCAGACCGAGAAGTACCGCGCGCACGACCGTTCGCGCGGCGCTGCGCGAGGGTTTCAGGTCGTGGCGAATTGCGATGGTCATGGCCCGAAACTCGCAGTGTTCCCGCGAGCTGTCAAGCGCATCGCAGATGACGAACCGTCATGTGCGACCCGCACATTCGACCTTCGTCTAAGGCTCGCGCGAGCGCCCGCGGGCGAACCTTGAACGGCGCCGGGGCGGGCGGATGGAGGCCGGACGCGGTGCGCTTGACAACTCCAGAACTTCGCTTCTAGGTTCGGGACCATGACAACCTTCCTCGCCGCCACTGTGCTCCGCAACGACATCGCGATGTCGTCGCCGCGTGTGGCCGCGAACCGCCTTCTCAACCTCGTAGTACTCATTGCGCCCCCACCGGAGCGGGACGAGTGCTTGACCTGATCTAGAACACCGGAACCAGGCCCCACACCGAAACCCCCGCTCCGAAAGGAAGCGGGGGTTTCGCGTTTATGGGCCGCGGTTCCTCCACCGAGAGCCGATCCATGCGCAGCAACGCCATCAAGCACGGACCCGACCACGCCCCGGCGCGCGCGATGTTGCGCGCCACCGGTCGCGACGACGCGGCCATCGCCAAGCCCTTCGTCGCGGTCGTGCATTCCTGGTCGGACGTCTCGCCCTGCAACTTCACGCTGCGCGCGGCCGCGCAACACGTGCGCCGCGGCATCGAGGCCAACGGCGGCACCGCGATCGAGTTCAACACCGTCGCCGTGACCGACGGCATCGCGATGGGCACCGCCGGCATGCGCGCCTCGCTGGTCTCGCGCGACTGGATCGCGGATTCGATCGAACTCGCCGTGAACGGCCACAGCCTCGATGCGATGGTCATCCTCTGCGGCTGCGACAAGACCATCCCGGCCGCGGCGATGGCGGCGGCGCGCATCGATGTGCCGACCGTCATCCTCTACGGCGGTTCGATCGCGCACGGCGTGCACCACGGCAAGCCCATCACGATCCAGGAGGTGTTCGAGGCCGTGGGCGCGCATTCGGCCGGCAAGATCGACGACGCCGAACTGCTGCAGGTCGAGAAGGATGCCTGCCCCGGGGCCGGTGCCTGCGGCGGCCAGTTCACCGCGAACACGATGGCGATGGTGCTGACCGCGCTCGGCCTGTCGCCGCTGGGCGCGAACGACCTGCCCGCGATCCATGTCGATCGCGCTCGCGCCGGCGAGGACTGCGGCAAGCTGGTCATGGACTGTTATCGACGTGGCTTCACGCCGCGCCAGGCACTGACGCCGGCCGCGTTCCGCAATGCCGCGCGCCTGGTCGCGGCGACCGCCGGCTCGACCAATGCCATCCTGCATCTGCTGGCGATCGCGCATGAAGCGCAGGTGCCGCTGTCGATCGACGACTTCGACGCGATCTCCGCGATCACGCCAGTCATCGCCGATCTGAAGCCGGGCGGTCGTTACACCGCGATCGAACTGAGCGCGGCCGGTGGCACGACGCGGGTCGCGCAGATGCTGAAGGACGGCGGCGTGCTCGAGGACCACCCGACCGTGGAAGGCGGGTCGATGCTCGAACTGCTGTCGGAGATCGAGCTCGGACCGCAGCCGGAACCGGTGGTGTATCCGTTGTCGCAGCCGCTGAAGCCGCGCGGCGGCTTCGCGATCCTGCGCGGCTCGCTGGCGCCGGAAGGCTGCGTCGTGAAACTCGCCGGCCACGGCCGCACGCGCCACGAAGGTCCGGCGCGCGTGTTCGATGGCGAGGCCGCGGCCTTCGCTGCCGTGCAGGCCGGCACGATCCGGGCCGGCGATGTCGTCGTGATCCGCCACGAAGGTCCGGCCGGCGCGCCCGGCATGCCGGAGATGCTGGCGGTGACCGCCGCACTGATGGGACGCGGCCTCGGCGCCGAGGTCGCGCTGATCACCGACGGCCGCTTCAGCGGCGCCACGCACGGCCTGATGGTCGGCCACGTGTCGCCGGAAGCGGCGCGCGGCGGACCGATCGCGTTCATCGCCGACGGCGACACGCTGGTCATCGATGTCGAAACGCGTCGCCTCGACTGCCTCGCCGATCTCTCGAATCGCTCGCCGAAACCATCGCCGCCACGCGCCACCACCGGCGTACTCGCGAAATACGCCCGACTGGTCGGATCCGCCTCGAACGGCGCGATCACGAATCCCTGATGTCCATTCCCACCGAACACCCGAGGAGAAACGCAAGATGAGCCCGATCACTGCCCCGCTGAAAGAACAAACCATCGCCGTCATCGGTTACGGCAGCCAGGGCCGCGCGCATGCGCTGAACCTGCGCGACTCCGGCTTCAAGGTCATCGTCGGCGCACGCAGGAACGGTCCGAGCTGGCATCAGGCGCAGGCCGACGGGCTCGCGGTCTTCGAACCGGGCGAAGCCGCTGCGAAAGCCGACCTGATCGCCCTGCTCACCCCCGACATGCAGCAACCCAAGGTCTTCGAGGAATCCATCGCGCCGAACTTCAAGCCCGGCGGCGCGCTGCTGTTCGCGCACGGCTTCAACATCCACTTCAAGCAGATCGAGGCGGGCGAGACCTGGGACATCATCCTCGTCGCGCCGAAGGGTCCGGGCGCCCTGGTGCGTCGCGAATACGAATCCGGCCACGGCGTGCCCTGCCTCGTCGCCGTGCACAAGGACGTCTCCGGCCAGGCGCTGACGCGGGCGCAGGCGTATGCGCACGGTATCGGCGGCGCCCGCGGCGGCCTGATCACGACGAGCTTTGCCGAGGAGACCGAGACCGATCTGTTCGGCGAACAGGCGGTCTTGTGCGGCGGCGTCACCGAACTGGTCGTGCAAGGCTTCGAGACCCTGGTCGAAGCCGGCTACCAGCCGGAGGTCGCCTATTTCGAATGCATGCACGAGCTCAAGCTGATCGTCGACCTGCTGCACGAAGGCGGCATGGCCAAGATGCACCGCTACATCAGCGAGACCGCGCAATACGGCGACCTGACCCGCGGTCCCCGCATCGTCGACAGCGCCACGCGCCAGCACATGCGCGAGGTGCTGCGCGAGATCCAGAGCGGCCAGTTCGCGCGCGAATGGGTGGCCGAATACCGCAGCGGCAACGCCAACTACAAGGCGCTGAAACAGGCCGACCTCGACCATCCGATCGAGACCGTCGGTGCCCGCCTGCGCGCGCGCATGCCCTGGCTCGATCCGGCCAAGCGCGCCGCGCATGCCGAACCCGCACCCGCCCCGACCGCCGCGAAAGAAACCGCCACCGCGTGAGCCCAAGACGATGAGCAGCCGAGACGACCAGGACGACATCCGCAGCGGCGCCGAATGGCTGATCCATGCCCTCGAGGCCGAGGGTGTGGACACGCTGTTCGGTTACCCGGGCGGCGCCATCATGCCGGTCTACGACGCCCTGGTCGGCTCCAAGCTGCGCCACATCCTCGTGCGCCACGAACAGGGTGCGGCGCTGGCCGCGGTCGGTTACGCCCGCGCCAGCGGTCGCGTCGGCGTGTGCATGGCGACCAGCGGCCCCGGCGCGACCAACCTGCTCACCGGCATCGCCGATGCGTTCCTCGATTCGGTGCCGATCGTCGCCATCACCGGCCAGGTGCCGACGCACCTGATGGGCACCGACGCCTTCCAGGAAGTCGACGTGTTCGGCATGTCCTTGCCGATCGTCAAGCACAGCTTCGTCGTGCGCCGCACCGAAGACATCGTCGCGACCGTGCGCGAAGCCTTCGCGATCGCCGCCGAAGGTCGCCCCGGTCCGGT
Organism: uncultured Rhodanobacteraceae bacterium; assembly: GCA_937873105.1. Lineage (GTDB taxonomy): Bacteria > Pseudomonadota > Gammaproteobacteria > Xanthomonadales > Ahniellaceae > JADKHK01. Next base: position 256 of record CALMWD010000007.1, on the reverse strand, counting down.
CTTGATCGACCTGCCCAAGGACGTGACCGTGGGCCGCGCGAAAGCACGGCCGAGCACGCGCATCGAACAACATCCGGGCGCGCCGCATGGCCGCGACATCGCCCAGGCACGCGCCCTGCTGGCGGCCGCGCAACGGCCGGTGATTTATGCCGGCGGCGGCGTCGGCATCGCTCGCGCCGAGGAAGCGCTGCAACGGTTTCACCACATCACGCGGGCACCGGCGGTGTGCACGCTGAAGGGTCTGGGCGGCGTCGAC
>CALMWD010000006.1 GCA_937873105.1 uncultured Rhodanobacteraceae bacterium | reverse complement strand
GTGGTTGTCCTTCCACAGCTTCTCGTAGATGAAGTTGTGGAAGTAGAAGTGCTCCAAATGCTTGAACTCGCTGCGCGCGGCGCTGAACAGTTCCTCGCAGACGCGGATGTGCTCGTCCATCGAGCCGCCGATGTCGAACAGCACCATCAGCTTGATCGCGTTGTGGCGCTCGCGCCGGTAGCGGATGTCGAGCCAGCCGGCGTTGCGGGCGGTGCCGGCGATGGTGCCGTCGAGGTCGAACTCCTCGCGTTCGGCGTTGCGGGCGAAGCGGCGCAGCTTGCGCAATGCGAGCTTGAGGTTGCGGGTGCCGAGTTCGAGCTGGTCGTCGAGGTTGCGGTACTGGCGCTGTTCCCAGACCTTGACCGCACGCTTCGCGCCGCCACGGCCGCCGATGCGCACGCCTTCCGGGTTGTAGCCGCCATGGCCGAACGGCGAGGTGCCGCCGGTGCCGATCCAGCGGTTGCCGCCTTCGTGCCGGCCCTTCTGTTCCTTCAGGCGTTCGGCCAGCTGCTTCATCAAATCCTCGAAGCTGCCGAGCGACTGCAGCGCGGCTTTCTCCTCGTCGGTCAGCAGGCGCTGCATCTGCTGCTGCAGCCATTCCTCCGGCACCACGCCTTCGGCCGCGAACGCGGTAGCGATGCCGTCGAGGTATTGCCCGAAGATGCGGTCGAAGCGGTCGAACTGGGTCTCGTCCTTCACCAGGGTCAGCCGCGCCAGCGCGTGAAAGCGCTCGATCGACAGCTCGGCCAGGCCGGCGCGCACCGCCTGCAGCAGGGTGAGGTATTCGCCGACCCCGGGTTTCAGGCCGCCGGCGCGCAGCGCAAGGAAGAAGGACGTGAGCATGCGCCGGATTGTGCCAAAGCCGCGGCCGCAATGACCCGACCGTCGACTTGTGGCAGATTGCGGGTTCGCACCGCACGAGGATGGGCATGAGCCAGCACGACCAGCCGCCAGCGCGCACGCTCACGGTCACGAACAGCGTCGATCCGCTGCAGGCCGACACCGCCGCCCGCCCGCGCCCCGGCGCCGATCCCGGCCTGCCGGAGCAGCTCGGCGAGTTCCGCATCCTCGGCCTGCTCGGGCGCGGCGGCATGGGCGCCGTCTATCTGGCCGAACAGCAGCAGCCGCATCGCGAAGTGGCGCTGAAGGTGTTGCGCGGCGCCCACGACGATCCGGACGCGTTGCGCCGCTTCCAGCTCGAGGGCGAGGCGCTGGCGATGCTCGACCACCCGAACATCGCGCACGTGTTCGCCACCGGCGTCGACAGCCGCCATGGCACGGCCATCCCGTTCCTGGCGATGGAACTGGTGCGCGGCCGCAACCTGCTCGCCGACGCCGATGCGCGCGGGCTCGACGCGAATGCGCGCGTGCGCCAGATGCTGGCGGTCTGCCACGGCGTGCAGCATGCGCACCAGCGCGGCGTCATCCATCGCGACCTGAAGCCGGCGAACATCCTGGTCGACGGCGAGGGCCGGCCCAAGATCATGGACTTCGGCATCGCCCGCATCGTCAGCGAAGGCGGCGATGCGGCGACGCGGCTGACCGAGGCCGGCCAGGTGGTCGGCACGATCCCGTACATGAGCCCGGAGCAGCTGCGCGGCGAGTCGCGCAAGATCGACGTGCGCACCGACGTGTTCGCGCTCGGCGTGATCCTGTACGAGCTGCTCAGCGGCAAGCGCCCGCGCAACCTCGACGCGAGTTCGCTGTTCTCGGCGATCAAGAGCGCCGAGCGCAATCCGATGGTGCCGCTCGCGAAGATCGAACCGAAGTTCGGCGGCGACCTCGACACCATCGTGATGAAGGCGCTGGCCGAATCGCCGTCGCAGCGCTACGCCAGCGTCGCCGACCTCGCCGCCGACCTCGAGCGCTACCTCGACCATCGCCCGATCGAGGCGCGCGCCCCGAGCGCGCTCTACATCGCCGGCAAGTTCGCCCGCCGCCACCGCGCCCTCGTCGCCGCCGCGTCCATCGCCTTCGCCGCCCTGATCGCGGCGACCGCCTTCTCGCTGTACTCGGCGCAGAAGGAGCGCGAGGCGCGCGCAACCGCGGAACGCAACGCCGCGATCGCGCAATCGGTCAACGACTTCATGGATTCGATGTTTTCGGCCGCGTTGCCGCAAGAGGCCCTGGGACGCGAGATCAGCGTGCGCGAAATCGTCGATCAGGCCGCGCGACAGCTGGCCAGCGACCCGCCCAAGGACCGCGATGTCGACGCGCGCATCACGCATTCGCTGGCCCAGGTCTACCAGGTGCTCGGCCGATACGACGATGCGCAGGCGATGCTGGACGCCGGCCTGCAGCGCATCGCATCCAAGGGTGGCGCCGAGCCGGAACTGTCGCTGGAGTTGCAGATGCTCGACGCCGACCTCGCCGGTCGGAAAGGCGACTTCTCTCGCTACGAAGCGAAGGCACGCGCAGCGGTCGATGCGGCCAGGCGCGATTTCGGTACTCGGCATCCGCTGTACTTCAAGGCACTCAACGAACTGGCCGCCGCCGTCGCGCAACAAAGCCGCAGCGACGAGGCGTCTGCGATCTACGAGGAAATTCTCGCCGCACCGGTGGCGCTGCTCGATGGCAAGGACGACCTGCACAGCGAAGTTCTCTCGGACTACGGCACGGTGAAGCGCAACGCCGGCGACTACAAGGCGGCCGAGCGAATCTTCAACGAGGCGCTGGATCGATTGATGAAGGAACACGGCGAGCGGCATCCCTCGACCCTCGTCGCGATCCAGAACATCGCGACGCTGAAGCAACTGTTGGGCGACATCGACGGTGCCGAAGCGATGTACCGGCGCGCGCTGGAAGGACGGGTGGCCATCCTCGGCGCCAGTCATCCGGAGACGCTGACGACGCGGCAGAACCTCGCCAATGTCATGGTCATACAGGGTCGACAGGCAGAAGCTTTGCCACTGCTGCACGAATTGCTGGCGTTGCAGCGCCAGATACGTGGCCCCGGCCATCCGAATTCGAGTATCGCCGCCGCGACGCTGGCCTGGGCCTACGAAGACCTGGGTCAACTCGACAAGGCCGAGGCGCTATATCGCGAGACACTGGCCTTGGAGCGCGAGCACGACGCCGACTTTCCGGAAACCTATTCGACCCAGCAGAACTTCGCGATGCTGCTGATGAATCGCGGCAAGCTGGTGGAGGCGGCCGAGAACTTCGCCGCGGTCATCGCCCGCGCCGCACCGAAGCTGGGACCGCAGCATCCGTACATCCAGATCTACCGCAACAACTACGGCGAATGCCTGACGAAGCTCGGCCGCTACGACGAAGCGCTGAAGGAACTGCGCGCGAGCCACGAAGGCCTGGTCGCGACCTTCGGACCGGAACACGACCGGGTGAAGAAATCGCTGGCGCGCATCGCCGCGGCCGAGAAGCGCGGCGGCTAGGCGCGCCGTTCCAGCACCAGCAGACTCGCGTCGTCGTCGTTGCGGCGGGCGAGGCGGCGCAGCGCGGCAAGCGTGTCGGTGGCGCTGGCCGGGCGCGCGAGCAGGTCGCGGCAGGCGATGCGGACCGCGGGGTCGGCCAGCGATTCGCTGTAGCCGTCGGTGGCGACGATGCAGCGGTCGCCGGGTGCGATCGACAGCGGCTCGGCGCCGTGGCGCGCGTCCGCGACCACGCCGATCGGCGGATGGCCGCGCAGTTCGATCGCATCGACCGCGCCCGCGGCGCGCGCGATCCAGCACTGGCCATGGCCGGCATCGACCACCTCGGCCCGGCCATCCGCGGCGACGCGCGCCAGCCACAGCGTGAGGAACTGGCCGGGCGCCAGCACCGGCGCGAGTTCGGCGGCGAGATGGTCGGCCACCTGCGCCGGCGATGCCGATCGGCGGCATTCGCTGCGCAGCACCGCCAGCGCCGTCGCCATCAGCAGGGCCGCGGCCGTGCCATGTCCGACGACATCGCCGACGAAGCACCAGGCCGCCCCGTCCGGCGCGGCGACCACGTCGATGAAGTCGCCGCACATGCCGTCGCCGGGTTCGGTACTGAACGCGTAATCGAGCGCGCCGTTGCGGCCCGCGCGCGAGGCGCATAGCTGCTGCTGGATGCGGCGCGCCTGCGCACGCTCGGCCACGAGGCGTTCGCGCTCGGCCGCCGCGGCCAGACCCTCGCGATGCGCCAGCGCCAGCGCGGCGATGCGCGCCGCCGCCTCGACGTAGGCGAGCACGCTGCCGTCGCGATCGCGGAAGGGTTCGGCGCGGTCCAGATACAGCCAGGTCGGACGGCGCACGCCGCCGAGGCGGAAACACAGGGCATGCGCGACCGGCATCGCCACCAGGCTGGCGCCCAGCTCGCCGGGCGCGATCGATTCCAGCACCGCGGGTTCGTCGGGTTCGGCGGCGCGCAGCAGCGTGGTGCTGAAGGCGCGGCCAGCGCTGCCCTCGCGGGCCTGGATCGCAGCGACCTCGATCGCGTCGACGTCGCCGCGCAGCACCGCGACGCGGTCGTAGGCCAGGCTCGCGCCGAGGTCGCGGCACAAGGCATCGAGCAAGGCCTGTTCGTCCTCCGCCTGTTCCGCACTCTGCACCAGGGCGAACAGCGCGCGCAGGCGCAGTTGCGGCACCGAACCGATCGTCGACGGCCGTTGCAGGGACGCCGGCACCGGCTCGTCCGGCGCGCGCGCCAGGCGCACGACGAAGGTCCACGGGCCGATGCGGATGCGATCCTCGGCGGCGAGCGCCACGTCCTGCTCCGGCACTAGGCGCGCCGCATTCAGTTGCGTGCCCTGGGTGCTGTCGAGATCGCGCAGGCACCAGCGCCCGTCGACCACGGCCAGCCTGGCGTGTTGCCGCGATACCGCGATGTCGACCAGCTGGATCTCGTTCTCGGGCGCGCGCCCGATACGGTACTCGCCGGCCTCCAGCGGTCCGACGTGGGCCCGCGGCGGACCCGCTTCGATGGCCAGCGTCAGCGGCGGCGCGGTCGATGCCATCGGCGTCGCGCTCAGAAGAGGACGATCAGGGCCACGCCGAGCGCGGCGTAGCAAGCCAGCACGCCGAAGAAGTAGCGCGGCCGCGATTCGCGATAGATGCCGCGCATGCGCCAGCCCGACTTCGCCTCGACGCGGCCGGAAGCCAGCGCGAACAGCACGTAGGCCAGCACGCCGTAGCCGAGGATGTCGAACATCAGCCGCGGCGGGCCATGAAGGCCAGCTTCTCGAACAGCTGCACGTCGGCCTCGTTCTTGACCAGGGCGCCGTACAGCGGCGGCAACACCTTGCGCGCATTCTTCTCGCGCAGCACCTCGACCGGGATGTCTTCGGCCACCAGCAGCTTGATCCAGTCGAGCAGCTCCGAGGTGCTCGGCTTCTTCTTCAGCGACGGCGCTTCGCGCAGGTGGAAGAAGGCCAGCAGCGCCTCGTTGACCAGCTCGCGCCGGATGCCCGGATAGTGCGCGTCGACGATGCGGGTCAGGGTCTCGGCATCGGGGAAGCGGATGTAGTGGAAGAAGCAGCGGCGCAGGAAGGCGTCCGGCAGT
>CALMWD010000005.1 GCA_937873105.1 uncultured Rhodanobacteraceae bacterium | reverse complement strand
GCGATCCTGCCGCTCAAGGGCAAGATCCTGAACGTCGAGAAGGCCCGCTTCGACAAGATGCTGAGTTCGGCCGAGGTGGGCACCCTGATCACCGCACTCGGCTGCGGCATCGGCAAGGACGAGTTCGACATCAACAAGCTGCGTTACCACCGCATCATCATCATGACCGACGCGGACGTGGACGGCTCGCACATCCGCACCCTGCTGCTCACTTTCTTCTATCGCCAGATGCCGGAACTGATCGAGCGCGGCTACGTCTACATCGGCCTGCCGCCGCTGTTCAAGCTGAAGCAGGGCAAGCAGGAGATGTACCTCAAGGACGAGGCGGCCCTGGCCGCCTACCTGATCAACAACGCGGTCGAGGACGCCGAGCTGCATCCGAGCGCGGATACGCCGCCGATCCGCGGTGCCGCGCTGGAAAAGCTGCTGCGCGACTACCAGGCCGCGAAGGACCAGATCGAGCGCCTGTCGACGCGCGTCGACGCGAATTTCCTCGGCGCCTTGCTCGACGTGGCGCCGATCGATGCCGGCCTGCTGGCCGATCACGCCGCCTTGTCGGCCTGGGCACAACAGGTCAGCGCGCGCCTGAACACCCGCGGCCTCGGTCGCCCGCAATACGAGATCGTCGCCGAAGCCGCAACGGCGGAGCAGGGCGCTGCGCTGCGCATCCGCAAGCTGCACCACGGGCTGTCGACCGAGAGCCTGGTACCGGGCCAGTTCTTCCTCTCCGCCGACTACGCGCCGATTGCAGAAATTACCAAGCAAATCAATGGTTTGATTGCTTCCGACGGACGCGTGCAACGCGGTTCGCGGCAGGCCCCGGCCAGCGATTTCCATGCGGTGCAGCAGTGGCTGATGGAAGAAGCCAAACGCGGCCGCACCATCCAGCGCTTCAAGGGTCTCGGCGAAATGAATCCGGAACAGCTGTGGGAAACCACGGTGAACCCGGAAACCCGCCGCATGCTCCAAGTCCGCATCGAAGACGCCGTCGCCGCCGACCTGATCTTCTCGACCCTGATGGGCGACGTGGTCGAACCGCGCCGCGAATTCATCGAATCGAACGCGTTGCGCGTCGCCAACCTCGACGTCTGATCCGTACGACGATGGCCCGCTACGCCGTCGTCGTTCCGCGGCTGCCGGACTATCCGCACACGCGGGCGTTCGACGAGGTCGCCCAGGCCCTGGTCGAGGGCCTCGGCGCACTCGGCCACGACGCCGTGGCCAGCGACCGTGCCGCGCATGCCGATCGCCGCAGCATCGTGCTGGCGCCGCAGCTGCTGCCGCTCTGGCCGCAGCCGGTGCCGGAGGACGCGATCCTCTACAACCTCGAGCAGATCGACCGCGCGAGTTCGTGGATCACGCCGGCGCTGCTCGATCGTTTCCGCCGTCACGAACTCTGGGACTACAGCGAACGCAATCGCGAGGCGCTGGCGAACGAGCACGGCATCACCCACGCAAAGCTGGTGCCGACGGGGCACAGCCCCGGCCTGGAACGCATCGCGGATGCGCCGGTGCAGGACATCGACGTGTTGTTCTACGGTTCGCCGAACGACCGCCGCATCGCCGTGCTGGAAGCGCTCGATCGACTCGGCGCCAAGGTGCATCCGCTGTTCGGTGTCTATGGCGCCGAACGCGACGCCTGGATCGCGCGTTCCCGGATCGTGTTGAACATGCACTACTACGCGGCCCAGGTGTTCGAACAGGTGCGGGTCTCCTACCTGCTCGCCAACGCGCGCTTCGTCGTCTCCGAAAGCGGCGATCCGCAGGCCGAGTCGGAATGGCGCGACGGCCTCGTGTTCGCGCCCCATGCCGAGCTGGTCCAGACCTGCCTCGGCTACCTCGACCGCGACCGCGCGCGCGATCGCATCCGCCTGCGCGGGCGCGAACTGATGCGGGCCCGGCCGCAGTCGGCGTTCCTCGCACGCGTGCTCGCGGAACCCGCCCAGTAGCGCGGGGCGCATGGCTATACTCGCGCGGATACGGGGATCCCTCAGACGCGCACCATGAAGAAGACACAGCTCTACCTGCTTGCCCTGATCCTTGCCGCGGCCGGCCTCGCCGGCTTCTACTACAAATGGCAGGTGCTGCGGTTCCCGGTCGAACCGCAGAGCGAGAGCGAAGTCTGGGAAGTGCAGGCGCGGGTCGAGTTCAGCGCGCGCAGCGGCCCGAACAAGGTCACCCTGCAGATCCCGCACAACCCGCCGGGCTATTCGGTGATCGACGAGAACTTCGTCGCCCGCAACTACGGCATGAACATCGAGCGCAGCCGCGGCGCGCGCGAAGTGCAATGGCAGATCCGCCGGGCCAGCGGCACCCAGGCGCTGTACTACCGCGCCACCATCTATCGCGACGAACATCCCGCCGCCGACCCGGTCGAGCCCAAGCCGCCGGAAGCGCGCGTGCACGAGGAACCGTATGCGACCGCGCGCGCGACCCTGCTCGACCAGGTGCGCGAGAAATCGGTGGATTCGGCCAGCTTCGCCGGCGAACTGGTGCGACGCCTCAACGACGCCAAGCCGAGCGGGGAAGTCGCCTTGCTCGTCGGCAAGAACGACCAGCCCGAACAGCGCGCCTTGCTCGCCATCGACCTGCTCGCCGACCGCCAGATCTCGGCGCGGCTGATGCACGGCCTGGAGCTCGCCGACGGCAGCGTCGAGGCCGAGCTCAAGCCCTACCTGCGCATCTGGGACACCGAGCTGAAGCAGTGGCGTCCGATCGACGCCCGCACCGGCGCCGAAGGCCTGCCCGAAAACCTGTTCGTCTGGAGCACGGCGCAGAAGCCGATCCTCCTGGTCGAGGACAATCCCCGCGCCAGCGTCTCGTTCTCGCTGCAGCGCAGCCTCGCCGACGCGCTCGACACGGCCAAGGAGAACCTGCGCAGCCGCGACGAGAACTTCATCGCCTATTCGCTGCTGAACCTGCCGATCGAGACCCAGCAGACCTTCAAGATCCTGCTGCTGGTGCCGGTCGGCGCCTTCATCATGCTGATCCTGCGCAACCTGGTCGGCATCAAGACCTTCGGCACCTTCATGCCGGTGCTGGTCGCCCTCGCGTTCAACTGGACCGGCCTCGTTGCCGGCCTCGTGCTCTTCGCCACCATCATCAGCCTCGGCCTGCTCGTGCGCTTTTACATGGAGCGCTTGAAACTGCTGCTGGTGCCGCGCCTGACCGCGGTGCTGATCGTCGTGGTGCTGCTGATGGCCCTGGTCTCGGTCGTGTCGAACAAGCTCGGCATCAATGTCGGCCTCAGCGTCGCCTTGTTCCCGATGATCATCCTGACCATGACCATCGAGCGCGTGTCGGTGGCCTGGGAAGAACGCGGCGCCGCCTATTCGATCAAGCAGACGCTGGGTTCGCTGGCGATCGCCGCGCTGGCCTACACGGCCATGGGCCAGCCGCAGCTGCAGCACCTGATCTTCGTGTTCCCGGAACTGCTGCTGGTGCTGCTGGCGGCGACCCTGGTGCTCGGCCGCTACTCCGGCTATCGCCTGAGCGAGCTGTTCCGTTTCCGCGCACTGGCGCGCGACCCCGACCCGATCGCGCCGCCGCCGGCCAAGGCGGATGCGGCGCCGGGAGCCTGACATGGGCTTCTTCAACCCCTTCACGACGGCGAAGCGCCTGCGCAAGATCGGGCTGATGGGCATCGGCCAGCGCAATGCCGAGTTCGTGCTGGCCTACAACCAGCGCAAGTTCTATCCGCGCGTCGACGACAAGCTGATCACCAAGAAGATGGCACTCAAGGCCGGGCTGCCGGTGCCCGACCTGTACGCCGTCGTGCGCGAAGAGCACGAGATCGAAGAAGTCCACGAGAAGATCAGGGACCGCGACGCCTTCGTCGTCAAGCCCGCGCACGGCTCGGGCGGCGACGGGATTCTCGTCATCGTCGGCCGCCGCGGCGACAAGTACCGGCGCTCGAACGGTTCGCTGATGAGCCGCGACGAGTTCAACCATCATCTCTCGAACATGCTCTCCGGCCTGTTCTCGCTGGGCGGCCAGCCGGACCACATCCTGATCGAGTACTGCGTGCAGTTCGATCCGATCTTCGAGCACGTCAGCTACAAGGGCGTGCCCGACATCCGCATCATCAGCTTCCTCGGCTATCCGGTCATGGCCATGATCCGCCTGCCGACGCGGCTCTCGGACGGCAAGGCCAACCTGCACCAGGGCGCGATCGGCGTGGGCATCGACATCCCGACCGGGCAGACCCGGCGCGGGGTCTGGAACTCGGAAATCATCCGCGAGCACCCGGACACCGAACACAGCATCGTCGGCCTGCAGATCCCGCGCTGGGACGAGCTGCTGATGATCGGCGCCAAGGCTTACGAACTCTGCGAGCTCGGCTACGTCGGCGTCGACATCGTGCTCGACAAGCACCTCGGGCCGCTGGTGCTGGAGCTGAATGCCCGGCCCGGCCTGGCCATCCAGATCGCCAACGGCAACGGCATCCTGCATCGACTGTGTCAGGTCCAGGCCCTGGAACGCAGCGGCCAGCTGTCCAAGGATCCGGCCGAACGCGTGGCCTTCGCCAAGGCGCATTTCCCGACCACCTGATTCGGTTTCGTCGTCGACCCGGAGGGCAGAGACATGGCCATACCCCGCATCGCCGCACTCGCGGCCGTCATCGCGCTGGCATTGCCCGGTTGCGCCACCAACCCCAGCGGGCGCTCGCAAATGCTGCTGATTGGCGACGCACAGGTGAACCAGATGGGCCTGACCGCCTTCAACCAGATGAAGGCCAGCGACAAGTTGTCGACCGATCCGGCCAAGCAGCGTTACGCCGAATGCGTGACCCGGGCCATCGTCGCCCAGCTCGATCCGCAATGGCGCCAGCTGCCCTGGGAAGTCGCGGTGTTCAACCACACCGCCGCGAACGCGTTCGCCCTGCCGGGCGGCAAGGTCGGCGTGCACACCGGCCTGCTCAAGGTGGCGACGACCCAGGACGAACTGGCCGCGGTGATCGGCCACGAGATCGCGCATGTCACCCATCGCCACGGCGCCGAGCGCATCTCGCAGGGCATGGCCGCCGAAGTCGCGCTGGCGGCGACGCAGGCCTATGTCGGCCGCAAGCAGTCGCCGGAAGAGGCGCGCATGGCCCTGGCCCTGCTCGGCGTCGGCGCCCAGATCGGCGTGATGCTGCCTTTCTCGCGCCTGCACGAGAGCGAGGCCGACATCGCCGGCCAGGCGCTGATGGCCCGCGCCGGTTTCGATCCCCAGGCGGCAGTGTCCTTGTGGGACAAGATGCATGCGGAGAACCCGGCGCGACCGCCGCAATGGCTGTCCACCCACCCGGATCCCGAGCGTCGCCGCGACCGCCTCGCGGCCCGGGTCGAACCCCTGCGCACGGCGCGCGACCCGGCCTCGCCGCGGCCGGCCTGCACGGTTCCCTGAGGTTCAGCTCCGTAACATTCAAACAACGCCGCTTGTGACACCGTAACGCCACGGCTACGCTTCGCGGCCTTTTTTGCTGGCAGGACGCCGGCTCAGCTTTCCTGTGGAGGGGTGAACCATGAAACGTCTCGCTTTCCCGATCGCCGTCGCCTTGCTCAGTGGCGCCGTGCTGGTCGCCGTCCCGTTCTCTGCGGCTTTGGCCCAGCTCGAAACCGGCGGCGTCGACAACCGCAAGGCCAACACCCGCGCCGCGCGCAACGCCGACAAGAACAAGTCGAAGGAAGTGGCCGAGAATCCCTTCCCGAACGCGACGCGCCAGGAGCCGCCGGCCAAGGCCTCGAACAAGCTCGGCAAGAAGATCGACAAGGCGATCAAGGCCCTGTACGAAGAAAAGTACGATGTCGCCGAGAAGGAAATGAACGACATCCTGGCCGACGCCAAGGCCAACGACTACGAGAAGGCGATGGCGTACCAGGGCCTGGCGCAGATCGCGAGCGAACGCGACGACGACGTCAACCAGGTGCTCGACTACACCAAGAAGTCGCTGGATCTCGACGCGCTGCCCAACGTCACCCATTTCAGCCAGTTGCTGCAGTACGCCAGCCTGAGCATGGGCGAAGAGAAGTATGCCGAGGCCGTCGCCGCCGTCGACCAGTGGCTGAAACTCACCGGCACCGAACAGGATACCGCCTACGCGATCAAGGCGCAGTCGCTGTACCGCATGGAGAAGCTGGATGACGCCGCCGCGACGATCCGCAAGGCGATCGCGCTGTCCGCCAAGCCCAACGAAGGCTGGTACCAGCTGCTGATGGCGAGCTACTACGAACAGGACAAGTTCGCCGAAGCCGCGGTCGAAGGCGAGGCGGCGCTGAAGATGCTGCCGGACAGCAAGCCGATCACGCGCCTGCTCGGCAACGTCTACATCCAGGCCGAACAGCCGGACAAGGCGGTGGCGCTGCTGTCCGCGGCGTACCAGAAGGGCATGATGTCCACCGAGTCCGAGATCAAGCAGCTCTACCAGCTGTACAACTTCGGCGATCGTCCGCTGGAAGCGATCAAGGTCATCGAGGACGGCTTCGCCAAGGGCACGCTGCCGCGCAACTTCGACCACCTGCGCGCGCTCGGCGATTCGTATCGCCTGGCCGAAAAGCCGCTGGAAGCCGCCAAGGCCTTCGGCGAAGCCGCGCCTTTCGCGCCCGACGGCGAGGTCAAGTTCCTGCAGGCCTACACGCTCTACGAGGCCGAGAAGAACGCCGAAGCCCGGGCCGCGGTCCAGGAAGCGCTGAAGAAGACGCCGTTCAAGAGCGAAGGCCAGGCCTGGATCCTGCTCGGCAACTGCGAACTCGAGCTCGGCAACAAGCCGGCCGCGGTCCAGGCCTACCAGAAGGCCACCGGATTCGAGGCGACGCGCTCCAGCGCCGAAAACTGGCTGAAGAACGCCTCGCGCATGTGAAACGGATCACGGACCGGCAACCCCTTGGGGCGAACCGGTCCGTTACGTGGCTGTAACGTGCAGGGAACATGCTGCACGGAGGCTGGATAGAACCCAACAGGCCGTGGTTATAATCGCGACCCCCTTGCGCCGGGATGAATCCGGCGCAGGAAACGCAACCCGGCCACGCCGAACCGAGAACCCCAATGTCGAGTATTGATAACGACACCGAAACTGGCTTCAGTTGGCGCCGCGTCGCCGGCCAGTCGTTCGCGTTGGCCCTGCATGCCGGTGCCTTCATGTTCCTTGTCGCCCCGGTCAAGCCGCCGGATGCGATCGTGGAAGAGAAGGACCAGATCATCGACGTGACCTTCATCGAACCGCCGCCGCCGCCGCCGCCACCGCCGCCGCCGCCGCCGGAACCGCCGAAGGAAATCAAGAAGGTGGTCGAGCAGAAGCCGCAGGCGGCGCCGCCGCCGCCGCCGCCGGTCGACGATCGTCCGGTGTTCGACGAACCGACCGAGATGGCCGAAGAAGCCCCGCCGCCGGCCCCGCCGGCGCCTCCGGCTCCGGCCCTGCCGGAAAACATCGGCGCTTCGGAAGATCCGAGCTACCGCAAGATGCGTCCGCCGCGTTACCCGCCGGCGGCCATGCGTCGCCGTCTGCAGGGCGAAGTCGTCCTGGTCGTCACCGTCGGTGTCGACGGCAGCCCGCTGAAAGTCGAGATCCACAAGTCGAGCCGCCATCGCGAACTCGACCAGGAAGCGATGAAGGCGGTCAAGCAGTGGAAGTTCAACCCCGAGGTCCGTGACGGTCGACCCGTCGAAGGCCGCGTCCTCGTTCCCATCAAGTTCACGCTCAACTCCTAAGGGTATTGCCATGCAAGAAGAACAGACCACCCAGCCTGCCGAAGCCGCGGCTGCCCCCGCCGACGCCACGACGGCTGCTGC
>CALMWD010000004.1 GCA_937873105.1 uncultured Rhodanobacteraceae bacterium | reverse complement strand
TCGACCGCGCCGCGCAAGGTCGCCACGCCGTCGTCGCGACGACCGCCGGCGATCGCCGCGCGCGCCGCGACCACGGCGAACACGGCCTGCATCGGCTGCGCATCGCCCAGCGTGTCCGCGACCACGGCGCGGGCCCGAATCGCGTCGCGCTCCGCGCGCTCGAGGTCGCCTTCGACCAGCGCGATCTCGGCGGAACCGATCAGCGCGGCGGCATAGTCCGGCGACGCCTCGCCGACGAACTGCGCCAGCATCGGCAACGCGCGCTCGACCGCGGTCCGCGCGGCGGCGATCTCGCCCGCGGCGAGCTGCATCTTGGCCAGGTTCGACAGCGCCGAACCGAGCGCCGCCGAGGCGCCGAGGCGGGATTCGCGCAGCCGCACGGTCTCCTCGAACTGCGCCACGGCCTCGCGATAGCGGCCTTCGAAACCGAGGGTGGCGGCCAGGTTGTTGCGCGCATCCAGGGCCATCGGCGTGTCCAGCAGCCGCGCCTGGGCGAAACGCGCCAGCCCGGCCTCGAAATGCTGCCGCGCCGGCACGATGCGCCCGGCCTGCAGGTAGGCCGCGCCGAGATTCACTTCGCCGATGCCGAGATCGCGCGGCGAGGTGAGCACGTCGCTGGCGAGCTTGGCGAAACCGGCCTCGGTCGAGGCCAGGCCCTGGTCCATGCGCCCGAGGCTGCGCTCGCCGCGTCCGCGCAGCTGCAGCAGCTGGCCGTGTTTCTGCGCGAAACGCGCCTCGCTGGCCCAGTGCCGTTCCGCCTGCGCCAGCAAGGGCAAGGCGTCTTCGGCGCGCCCGAGGCGCGGCGCGGCGACGCCGAACTCGTAGGCCAGGGCCGCCTGCTGCTCGGCCTGTCCGGTCGCCGCGGCCAGGGCCAGGCCACGTTCGATCAGCGGCATCGCGGTCTTGTAGTCGCCGAGCTGGTTGTGCAGCTCGGCGAGCGAGATCAACACGTCGACCGCCCGCACCGGATCGTCGCGATACTCGTTGGCGACACGCTGCGAGGCGAGTTGCAGGGCGTCGCGCAGGCGGACGTCCTCGCCGGACAGGTCGGCGGCATCGCGCAGGCTGAGTTGCAGGAACTCGCGCACCGAATCGGCGCGGCGCGACTCCAGCACCGCGGCGTCGCGGGCCGCGCCGGCCTCGGCCGCCTGACGCAGGCTGAACAGGGTCGCCGCAACCAGGGCCAGGGCCACCAGCACCGACGCCCCGACGCCAACGGCGTGGCGCGCGACGAAACAACGCGTGCGATAGGCCCAGCCGTCGCCGACGGCGCGCAGCGGAAAGCCGGTCCGGAAGCGCTGCAGGTCGTCGCGCAGGGCGCTGGCATCGGCGTAGCGGCGTGCCGGATCGTCGGCGCAGGCGCAGGCGACGATGGCCGCGAGATCGCGCCGTGCCGATGCCGGGGCCCGCCGCAGCTGTTCCGGCCGCAGGGTCGCGGGCGCCTGCGGATCGCCGCCGAGCAGCACGACCAGCAGGCGGCCGAGCGCATGCACGTCGGGGCGCATCGTCAGGGTCCCGTGCGCGACCTGCTCCGGCGCCGCCCAGTCCGGCGTGTACGCCTTCAGCGCGGCGCCCGGCGCGCCGTCCTCGTCGAGCAGCACGGCGATGCCGAAGTCGAGCAGCTTGGGTTGCAGCACCGCGTCGACGCGCACGTTCGCCGGCTTCAGGTCGCGGTGCACGACCAGGTGCTGGTGCGCATGCGCGGTCGCGGCCAGCATGGCCTCGAACACCTCGAGTCGGCGCTTGAAGTCGATGCGATCGTCGGCGGCGAAGGCGTCGAGATCGCGGCCCTCGATCCACTCCATGACCAGGTAGGCGCGTCCCTGCGCGTCGGTGCCGCCATCGAGCAGGCGCGCGATGCCGGGATGATCGAGCCGCGCCAGCAGCGCGATCTCGCGGCGGAACCAGACGTCGAGCCCGCCCAGCAGCGGCGCCAGGCATTTGATCGCGACCGTCTTCTCGAAGGCGCCGTCGGCGCGACGGCCGCGATAGACCACGCCCATGCCGCCCGCGGCGACGCGCGCATCGAGTTGCCAGGGCCCGAGGCGCTCGCCGCTGCGGTCGGCTGCCAGGGCATCGAGCCGGGCGTCGCGATGCGTCTCCAGCTCGGCCGTGGCGCCGCCTTGCGCGGCGATGGCCAGCAGGCGCGACAGGCGCTCGGCGCGGGCCGGATCCTCGACCGCGATGGCGGCCAGCGCCAGCGCGCGCGCCGCCGCGTCGAGATCGAGCAACCGGTCGAGCTGGGCATCGAGTTCGCGCAGCAGCGCGGTGTCGTCGCGCGCGTCGGCGCGGTCATCATGGGCAATCATCGCGGCAGGGTAGCAAAGCCGGTCAGGCCAGGTCGGCGCAGGCATCCGCCAGCCAGGCCCGGGCCTTGTCCCAGTCGCGGCGCACGGTGCGTTCGTTGACGCCGAGCAGTTCGGCGATCTCGGCATCGCCGAGGCCGGCGAAGAAACGCAGCTCGACCACGCGCACCTGGCGCTCGTCGATCCGCGCCAGGCGCTGCAGCGCGCGCTCCAGATCCAGCCACCAGCGCTGTTCGCGGTCCTGGGCCGCGTGCGCTTCGTCGCCGAGGCCGTCGAGACCGGTCTGGTTCGAGCGCGGCGAGCGCAGGCGGTCGAGCAACAATTGCCGCATCGCCGTCGCTGCGAGCGCATAGAAATGCCGGCGCGATGCCAGCGATACCCGGCCGGCGCGCTGCAGCTTCAGGAAGGCTTCGTGGACCAGGGCGGTGGTCGCCAGCGTCGCCGGCTGGCCGAGCCGGGCGCGTTGGGCCGAGGCCAGGCCGTGCAGATCGACATAGGCCGCAGCGAACAACGCGCCGAGTGCGGCATCGCGGTCGTCCATCAGGTCCTGCAGCAGGGCGGTGATCGCGGCGCCTTCGCCGGCGTCCAGTGCATCCGTCATGCCCGGAGCATAACGAAGGGCCGGCTTGCGCGCTCGACGCCGCTGTGCGATCCCTGTGGCCTCGATTCAGCGGGGACGACCATGCCCGATGTCCTGGCCCGACAGGCCGCCGCGCAGCTGCGCGCCAGCTTCGACGACTACAACCGCCGCTTCCGCGCGGTGACGCAGCGCGCGCGCGGCCGCTTCGAACGGCGCGAGTGGCTGCAGATGCAGGCCGACCTGGTCGAACGCATCGAGCTCTACGACCTCTGCGTGGCCGAGGCCAGCGAAGCCCTGCTCGCGACCCTGCGCGACCGCGCCGGCGAACGCAGGCTGTGGACGCGCATCAAGCCCGCGTTCGAGGCCGAGATCGCCGGCCTGCTCGACGGCGAGCTCTACCAGACCTACTACAACACCCTGACGCGGCGCTTCTTCAAGACCCGCGGCGTCGATGCCGACATCGAGTTCGTGGCGCTGCGCATCGAACCCACCGACCGCATCACCCATCCGGTCGCCCGGCACAGCTACTCGGTCGGCGACTCGCTGGCCGACAGCCTCGATCGCCTGCTCGAGGACTATCCGTTCGACGTGCCCTATGCGAACCGCCGCGACGATGCCGAGGCCCTGGCCGAGGACCTGGAGCGCCGCCTCGCGCACTGGGGCGAACGCCCGATCCGCGCCATCGAAATGCTGGAGACCGTGTTCTATCGCGAACGCCGCGCCTATCTGGTCGGGCGCATCTTCGGTGCCGAGCGCTACGCGCCGATCGTGATCGCGCTCTGCCATTGCCCGGACGGCGGCATCGGCGTCGATGCGGCGCTGACCGAGCGCGACGACGTGGCCGTGCTGTTCGGCATCACCCGCTCGTATTTCCTCGCCGATTTCGAAACCGTCGGCGACGCCGTGGTGTTCCTGAAGACGCTGCTGCCGCGCAAGGCGGTGGACGAGTGGTACGCCATGCTCGGGCGCCTGAAGCAGGCCAAGACCGAGCGCTACCGCCACTTCTTCCGGCATTTCGAACAGAGCCCGGAAGTCTTCGTGCACGCGCCCGGCGCCAAGGGCATGGTCATGGCGGTGTTCACGCTGCCCGACTATCCGCTGGTCTTCAAGGTCATCCGCGACGTGTTCGCGCCGCCCAAGACGGTGCGCCGCCAGGACGTGCTCGCGAAGTACCAGCTGGTGTTCAAGCACGACCGCGCCGGCCGCCTGATCGACGCCCAGGAGTTCCGCCACCTGCGTTTCCCGCGCAGCCGCTTCGCGCCGGCGGTGCTGGAGGAACTGCTCGGCGGCTGCCGCGAATCCGTGGTGGCCGACGGCGACGATGTCGTGCTGCTGCATTGCTACGTCGAACGCCGGCTGCGCCCGCTCAACCTGCTGGTGACCGAGGACGCGGCGCAGGAGGCGCGCCGCGCCATCCTCGACTACGGCCAGGCGATCAAGGACCTGGCCATGTGCAACGTCTTCCCTGGCGACCTGCTGCTGAAGAACTTCGGCGTCACCCGCCACGGCCGCGCCATCTTCTACGACTACGACGAGTTGTGCCTGGTCGCCGAGTGCCGCTTCCGCGAACTGCCGACACCCTCGAACGAGGACGAGGAGATGCACCACGGCGCCTGGTTCCACGTCGACGAGCACGACGTCTTCCCGGAACAGTTCCCGGTCTTCCTCGGGCTCAAGGCCGACGACCGCGCCGCCCTGATCGCGGCCCATGGCGAGATCTTCCGCGCCGACTGGTGGCGCGGCCTTCAGGACCGCTTCCGGCGCGGCGATCCGCCGGAGATCGCGCCGTATCCGGCGGCGCTGCGCCTGCGCGCCAATTGATCGAGGTCAATTGCCGGAGCGGATCACGGTCCTTGAGGCGGAACAGGAGCAGATCCACAGCACC
>CALMWD010000003.1 GCA_937873105.1 uncultured Rhodanobacteraceae bacterium | reverse complement strand
CGACCTGCAGGCAACCGCGGTCGTCGAGGCCGCGGGCAATGCCGGCCCAGTCCCCATGAGCCTCGTGCACGGTGACGGCGCGATCGGCCAGCGCATCGACGGCCGCCCAGCGCGCCACGAAGGGCGCGAATCCGGCGCGCTCGAACTCGGCCAGCGCCGCGACCAGGGCATCGATGCAGGCCGCGACCGCTGCGTGGCGCGACATCGGCGCGGACAGGTGCGAGTCCAGGTCGGTCACCGGCTGGTCGAGCGCATCGCGCAAGGTCGACGGCAAGGCGATGTTCAGTCCGAGCCCGACCACGACGTGGCTGGGCCCGTGGAATTCGCCGCCGGCCTCGACCAGCAGGCCGGCCAGCTTGCGGCCGTCGATCCACAGGTCGTTCGGCCATTTCACCCGCACGTCGAGCCCGTGCGCGCGCCAGGCTTCGGCCAGCGCGATGCCGACCGCGAGGCTGAGTCCGCCGAGATCGGCCAGCCCGCGTTCGAAGCGCCAGAACAGCGATCCGAGGAAACCCGCGGCGAACGGCGAGGCCCAGGCGCGGCCGCGCCGCCCGCGCCCGGCGGTCTGCGCTTCGGCCAGCAGCAGACTGCCCGAAGCCAAGTGCGCGGCTTCCGCACGCAGGACGGCATTGGTCGAATCGATCACCGCAACCACGCGCAGGTCGCGCAGGGCCGCACGCGTGGACGACGCCAGGGCGGCGTTCAATCGTGCCGCATCCAGCCGTTCCAGCGGCCGCGCCAGCGCATAACCGCTGCCAGCGCGCCCCTCGATCTCGAGGCCGAGTGCGCGCAAGGCCTCGATCTTCTTCCAGACCGCCGCCCGCGACACGCCAAGCGACTGCGCCAGGGCTTCGCCGCTGTGCGCCGCACCGCCCGCGAGCAGCTCGATCAAGGGCAGCAGCGACTGCGGATTCATCGGCGCCAGAGCTTGGCCAGCAGCCGCGCCTTCTCGAAGCGGTGCTCGTTGCCCGCGCGCAGGCGCTGCAGGTTGGCGCGATGCGTGTACGCCACGAACGCCGCCAGCACGAGCGCGGCGACGATCCATTCGCGCGCAGGCCGGGCCGACCACAACCACAACGAGGGCAGCATTGCCGCGACGCCGAGGATGGACCCGAGCCCGACATAGCCGGTGGTGGTCAGGACCAGGGCGAACACGGCGATCATCGGCAACAGCAAGGCCGGCCACAGCACCAGCAGCAGGCCGATGATCGTGGCCACGCCCTTGCCGCCGCGGAAGCCGTGGAAGAGCGGCCAGACATGGCCGAGCACGGCGGCGAAACCGCAGGCGAGCGCGACACGCAGGGCCAGGGTCGCATCGGCTTCGCCCTGCAGCCCGATCCAGGTCGCGAGCGCGCCCTTGCCGACGTCGATCAGCATCACGCCCAACGCGAACTGGAAGCCTTGGGTACGCAGGGCATTGGTGCCTCCGGCATTGCCGCTGCCGAGCGTGCGGATGTCGACGCCGCGCAATCGTCCGAGCAGCAGGCTGCCCGACACCGAGCCGATCAGGTAGGCCAGCAGGATCTTGCCGAGCACCAGCATCACGGCTGCGGCGGCTCGTAGTCCTGCACGCCGATCACCAGCGACCCGGGCCCCGCGTGCGCGCCGATGGCGACGCCGACGTCCATGACCCAGGCCCGGTCGATGTTGCGGACATGGCGCAGCAAGGTGGCATGCACGCGTTCGGCATCGTCGGCGCAATCGCAATGGCCCACGATCAGCCGCCAATGCCGCGACGGATCGAGGCGCTTCGCGATGTTGCGCGCGAACTTCTCCGGAAACTCGTCGCGCCCCCAGACCGCGCCGGCCATCCCGAGGCGGCCGTCGGCCTTGCTCTTCACCACCGGCGAGAAGCGCAGCAGGCGCGTCAACGGCCCGGCCAGCTTGGGCGCGCGGCCGCCGCGGATGCCGTAGCGGATGTCGCGCACGACCGCGTACAGCGTGCTGCGCGGACGCATGCGCGCCAGGCCTTCGACGATGCGTTCGGACGACCAGCCGGCCGCCGCCGCCTCGGCCGCCCAGATCGCGAGCAGGCCCTGCCCGGCCGAGCCGTTGCAGCTGTCGAACACGGCGACTCGCGCCGCGTCGGTGCGCGCCGCCGCCGATTCGGCCGACTGCAGCGTGCCGGACAGGCCGCGCGCCAGCGACACGTCGACGACCCGTTCGTGATGCGAGAGCAGGAACTCGAACAGGCGGCGGAAATCGCCGGGCGGCGGCTGCGAGGTGCGCGGCGGCACCGGACTGGTCCGCAGCTCGTTGTAGAACTCGCGCGGCGAAATCGAGACGCGGTCGAGGAAATCGCGGCCGCCGATCGACAGCCGTACCGGCACCAGATGGATGTTGAGCCGGTCCATCGCCTCGGCCGGGATGTCGGCGCCGGAGTCGGCGACGATCGCCACCTGCTCGCGCCGGGTGTGCGCCGACTTCGACTGTGCGCGCATGTCGTCGGCCTTCTCGCGCGAGACCGCGCCGAAGCGCGCGGCGGTCTCGAACAGTTGCGTGGGCTCGTCGAGGTGGGCGTGGATGCGCACCTTCTCGCGGGTGCCGGCGATGACCAGGCTGGAGATCGGCATGGCCAGCAGTGCCGCCTTCAGCGCGCCGCGGTCGACGGCCTC
>CALMWD010000002.1 GCA_937873105.1 uncultured Rhodanobacteraceae bacterium | reverse complement strand
CTCTTGTGGCCGCGGGCGCCGCCCCGCGATGCTCTCGATCTTCAGCCCCGCTCCAATAGCTTGCGCAGCTCGATGATCGAGGCGTTGGCGCGGGCGATGTAGTTCGCCATCACCAGGGCATGGTTGGCAAAGAAGCCGTAGGGCGAGCCGTTGAGGATGACCGGGCTGCCGAGCGGTTCCTGGGTAGCTTCGAGTTCGGCAATGATCTGGCGCAAGGTCACGGTGGCGTTCTTGTCGGCCAGCACCTCGGCGAAGTCGTGCTCGATCGCCTTCAGGAAATGGATCAGCGCGTAGCAGCTGCCGCGCGCCTCGTAGAACACGTCGTCGATCTCGCGCCAGGGCGTGCGCACTTCGCGCGGCGCCTCGTTCGGCTTCGATTGGCGTGCGGTCGGGTCGTTGGCGAGGTCGGTGTCCTCGCGGGTCGGGCCGACCGCGGCCGACAGCCGTTGCGACAGGCTGCCGAGGCGGGCCTCGACCATGCCGAGGTAGGCGGCGAGGTTGTCGGCGCGCGCGTAGAACTGGGCGTCGTGCACGTCGCCGTCGCCGAGGCGGACACGATACGCGTCGACGCGCTCGATCGCGGCGCGGTACTGGCTCTCGGTCGAGGGCAGCAGCCAGCGGTCGTGGGTGGTCGAGAACAGCGGCTGGGCCTCGGCCAGGTCCCGGTCCTCGATCGATTGCGTCAGCGAGCGCGAGAAGTCCCGGCGCAGGGCCAGCGCCAGGTCTCGGCTCTGTTCGACGACGCCGAACTCCCAGTTCGGCATGTCGTCGAGGAAGACGCCGGGCGGCGCCACGTCGTTGGACAGATAGCCGCCCGACTTGTCGAGCAGCAATTCGCCGACCTGGGCCAAGGCCGTCGTGGTTGCCACGCCGACCACCAGCGGCGCGTTGCCGTTGCGCACCCTGGCCTGGACCAGCGGGTCGAAGGCGGCCGGCGGCGCGCTCCAGCGCCACATCAGCACCGCGAGCGCGGTCGCGACCAGCAGCAACGCGATCAGCAGGAAGCGGCGGAACCAGCGACGCCGGGGCGCCGCGGGCGAGTCCGGTTCGGCGGGCGCGACGGGAGGCAGGGGTTCCATGGCGGAGTCCGGCGGAAGGGCGGCCTAGTCTAGCCCGCACCCGCCCGGAATTTGACCGGTCGCGGGGTACCGGGGCCCGAACCCCACGGCTAGAATCCTCGTCCCTTTGTCTGTTTCCGGAGTGCGTCATGGCGATCAAGGTCGCGATCAATGGCTACGGCCGCATCGGCCGCAACATCCTGCGTGCGCTGTACGAGTCGGGCCGCAACAACGAGATCCGCATCGTCGCGATCAACGACCTCGGCGATGCCGAAACCAATGCGCACCTCACGCGCTTCGACACCGCGCACGGCAAGTTCAATGCGCAGGTCAGCGTCGAAGGCGACCACATGATCGTCAACGGCGACCGCATCCGCGTCTGCGCCGAACGCGATCCGGCCAAGCTGCCCTGGGGCGAGCTCGGCGTCGATGTGGTGTTCGAATGCACCGGCCTGTTCACCTCGAAGGCCAAGGCCGGCGCGCACCTCACCGCCGGCGCGAAGAAGGTCGTGATCTCGGCTCCGGGCGAGAAGGACGTCGACAACACCGTCGTGTTCGGCGTCAACCACGGCACGCTCAAGGCCAGCGATACCGTCATTTCGAACGCCTCCTGCACCACGAACTGCCTGGCGCCGCTGGCGAAGGTGCTGCACGAGCAGATCGGCATCGTGCACGGCCTGATGACCACCATCCACGCCTACACCAACGACCAGGTGCTGACCGACGTCTTCCACAAGGACCTGCGCCGCGCCCGTTCGGCGACGATGTCGCAGATCCCGACCAAGACCGGCGCCGCCGCCGCGGTCGGCCTGGTGCTGCCGGAACTCAACGGCAAGCTCACCGGCTTCTCGATGCGCGTGCCGACCATCAACGTCTCGGTCGTCGACCTCAGCTTCGTCGCCAAGCGCGAGACCACGAAGGACGAGATCGACGCGGTCGTGAAGGCGGCCTCGGAAGGCGCGCTCAAGGGCATCCTCGGCTTCAACACCCAGCCGCTGGTCTCCGTCGACTTCAACCACGACCCGCACAGCTCGATCTACGACAGCACCCTGACCCAGGTCATGGGCGGCACGCTGGTGAAGGTCTGCGCCTGGTACGACAACGAGTGGGGCTTCTCGAACCGCATGCTCGACACCACGCTGGCGCTGATGGCCGCGAAGTAGGAGCGGCTTCCAGCCGCGATTCGACAAAGGCCGCTGCAGCGATGCAGCGGCCTTTTGTTTTTGGTGCCGAGCGGATCAATGTTGCTGGTGCTTGGCGACGCGGGCGGCGCAGAGCTTCACGCCTTCGACGCCCTGGGCAAGGGCGCGGGGGCCGCCTTCGAGGTCCTTGACGCGGTCGGCGAAGAAGGCCTGCAGTTCGTTCGCGCCGGCTTCGCTGCACAGCGCGGCGCTGCCGAAGAAGGCGATCTTGCCCTGCCACACCGACGGCGCCTTGTTCAGCAGGGCGTCGTAGTGCTGCTGCACGAAGGTCCAGAGTGCGGCGTGGTTTTCAGGCTGGTCCGAGGCGCCGAAGTAGAGCCGGGTCATCTCGCCGGATTTCACGCTCGGCCCGATGCCGAGCGCGAGCACGCGCGCCAGCAGCGCGGGATCGCGGGTGGCGGCGAGCGCACCCATCAGCGTGCCGCGCACGACCGAGTCCTCGCTGGCGGCGAGATGGCGTTCGATCAGGTCGAACGCCGTCTTGCCTTCGACGCTGGCGACGGTGCGCAAGGACGCGCCGAGCAGGTCGCGGTGCACGGCGTCGACGGCGAGCTTGCCGTCGCCGCCCAGGCCAAGGATCTTGCGGCCGCGCGCGGCCAGGTCGTCGATCAGCCACTGCGGCCGGCCGTGGTCGGACAACACGCCGATCAGGTCGACGCGCAGGGACTTGGTCGATTCGCTGTCGCCGTCGCGATGGTCGATGCCGAGTTCCTTCAGCTGGGCGCCCCAGATGTCGCGCAACATCGTGTCGATGCGCTCGCGCTGCGCCGGCGTGGCGACGCGTTCCTTGATCCATTCCAGGTTGCCGAGCGGCGCGACGATGACGTCGCCCTGCTTGGCGGCGGCGAAGCGCGGCGCCGCGTCGAGGTATTGCGCGACGCTGACCTCGCCGCTGCTGAAGGCGGCGCCGAGACTGTCGGCCACCACGCGCTGTTCGAAGGCATTGAGTTTCCCGAACGCGGCATTGAGCGACTTCTGCGCCGCGTCATCGAGACGGAAGCGGTAGTAGCCGGCGCCGTCGGCATTGGGGTGCACGTAGTCGGGACAGGTGTCGCCGGCGAGCGCGATGCGCGCCTCGGCACGGTCGAGCAGGTGGCATTCGCTGGTGCTCGCGTCGCCGCGGCCGACGCGCACGCACATCGGCACCAGCCACTGCGTGTCGGTCGCGAAGCTGGCGCCGATCGGCGCGTAGCGCGACTGCTTGACGCTCAGCGTGGCCTTGCCGTCGGCGCAGGACAGGGTCGTGTCGAGCATCGGCACGCCGGCCTGGTCGGTGAAGCTGGCGAAGGCCTTGCGCAGCACCTCCGGCTGGTCGCTCTGCGCGGCGAGCGAGTCGCCGAGGTCGACGCTGGTGGCCGAGCCGAACTCGAACTTGCGCATGTGCGCGCGCAGCGCGGCGCGGAACTTGTCCTTGCCGAGGTAGCGTTCCATCATCGACAACACCGCGCCGCCATTCTGGTAGGTGATGCCGTCGAAGGTGCTGCTGATCTCGGTCCAGTCCTCGACCGGGTTGTGGATGCGGCGTGCGGTCGCGAGGCTGTCTGCGCCCATGGCGCCGAGGCCGCGGCCGAGCAGGTCCATGTCGGCTTCGAGTTCCGGATAGATCTGGTGCACGATCTTGGCCGCGATCCAGGTGGCGAAGGCCTCGTTCAGCCAGATGTCGTCCCACCACGGCATGGTCACGACATTGCCGAACCACTGGTGGCCGAGTTCGTGCGTATGCGTGCCGAGCGCGCCGCGGCGCAGCGAGGTCGCCGAGTTCAGGTCGGCGAACATCAGCGAGTCGCGGTAGGTGATCAGGCCCGGGTTCTCCATCGCGCCGTAGGCGAAATCCGGCGCGGCCAGCAGGTCGAGCTTGTCGTAGGGATAGGCGTAGTCGAAGTACTGCTCGAGCGCGATGGTGATCTTCGCGGTTTCGCCGAGCATGTACTTCATGCGCTG
>CALMWD010000001.1 GCA_937873105.1 uncultured Rhodanobacteraceae bacterium | reverse complement strand
GAGGTTCACGCTCGCATCGACCACGCCCGGCACCTTCTTCAGTGCCCGCTCGACCCGGCCGACGCAGGACGCGCAGGTCATGCCGGAAATGCCGAACTTGAACGAGGCGGCGGCGTCGCCGGGCGGAATGGACAAGGTGGTGCTCATCGGCTTGCTCCCTTGGAGGACAAGCGCAGGCTACGGGTTGCCATGATGGGAAGGTCAATGCGTCTTGGCAACCGCTGTGGTCGCCGGCGCGGACGCGTTGCCGCATACTCGAGCAGCAACACGAAGAGCACCAGCAGGGCCAGCGCAAAGGCGCGCCCGACGGCGCGCAGGGGCGGAGTGGAGCGTTGTTCGAAGGTGTGCATGGCAGGTCTCGTGTCGGTGCTGCCGGCACAGCGTCCGCCTTGCCATCATGGGAAGGTCAATCCGCTGCGGCATCGAGGTGATGGCGGTTGACGTTGCGGCAATGGCAAGCTGGAGCATGCGCAGCGCGATCGCCTTGATCGCGCGACCAAGGAAAAACCATGCAATTCGAAGTGGACAACATGACCTGCGGACACTGCGTCCGCACCATCACGAAGGCGCTGCAGCGCCTCGATCCCGCCGCACAGGTCGACGTCGACCTGGGTACGAAGCGGGTCGTCGCGAGCGGCGCATTCAGCGCCGAGGCCGCGATCGCGGCGATGGCGGCGGAGGACTATCCGGCGCGGCTGCTCGACGATGCGCCGTAGGCTGCGGCCGCGTCGAACTGCTGCGGCAGCTGCAAGGCGTGAAGTGAAGCGATGCGGGCACGCCGAGCGCGTGCCCGTCCTGGCTCAGCGCTTGCGCGGCGTCACCCACATGGTGATGTCGGCCTCGAACCCGCGGGCGCCGTCGGGATCGGTGGCGACGACCGGGATGACGCAGTCGTAACCGCTGCCGATGTCCTCGGGCAGGCGGATCGTGGCTTCGAGGCGGGCTTCGCGGGTCGCCTTGGCCAGGTAGCGCACGGTCATGCCCTTCAGGATCCAGCGCCATTCCGGTCGGATCGTCGCCTCGATGCCGACGCCGGCCGCGAGCTCGGCGCCGTTGCACAAGGCGATGGCGTGGATGGTGCGGATATGGTTCTGCACGCTGCGGCGCTGCTTGATGCGCACGACCATGCGCCCGGGTTCGATGTCCTCGAAGCGCGGATGGATCGAACCGAAATACGGCGCCTGCCAGCAGACGATCTTGGTGAACAGCCAGCGGCCGAAGGGCTTGTCCTTCAGCCGCCGCCACTGCTTCAGCACGTGGCTCATCAGGCCACCGCCTTCAGGGCTGCGCGCTTCGCGGCCGTGGCCGCTTCGAGCTCGGCCGAATCGAAATCGTCGACGGCGATGAACTCGTTGGTCAGCACCCGCACCTCGGCGAGCAGGTCGCGTTCGGCGGCGGTGATCACGTTCTTCTGCACCGCTTCATCGAGTTGCGCCGAGGCTTCGAACGCACCGATCTGGCCGGCCTTGATCGCCTTGACGACCTTGCGTTCGATCGGTTCGGAGGCGATGACCTTGTCGAGCGCATGGTGCATGCGGCCCGGCACGTTGTTCGCGTTCGGCGTCAGGTAAACGCCTTCGACCAGGCGGCTGCGGGTCTCGCTCGGCGCCAGCAGCAAGGTACAGACGCGATGGCCGAGGCGGTCCGACGGCGCACGTTCGCGCAGGCCGATCGGGAACACCAGCGCACGCAGCGCCCACGCCACCGGACGGATCGGGAAGTTGCGCAGCACGCCGTCGAGCGCGTCCTGCATCTTGTAGACGGCGTCATGCATGGCCCAGGCCAGCAGCGGGTAGTCCGCGACCGGACGGCCCTGGTCCTCCCAGCGCTTCAGCATCGCGCTCATGATGTAGAGCTGGCTGAGCACGTCGCCGAGGCGCGCCGAGAGTTTTTCCTTGACCTTGAGCTTGCCGCCGAGCGTCAGCATCGCGGTGTCGGCGACCAGGGCCAGGTTGGCCGAATAACGCGTGATCTTCTTGTAGAACTTCGCCGTGCTGGCGTCGCCGATCGGCGCCTTGGCCAGGCGCGAATGGGTGAGTCCGAGCAGCAGCGAACGCACGCCGTTGCTGATCGCGAAACCGATGTGGCCCATCAGGTTCTTGTCGAACTCGGCGAGGCGCTGCTTCGGGTCGGGCAGCTGGGCGGCCTGCATTTCCTTCAGCACGAACGGATGGCAGCGCACCGCGCCCTGGCCGAAGATGATCATGCTGCGGGTCAGGATGTTCGCGCCTTCGACGGTGATGCTGATCGGCGCCGCCTGGTGGGCACGGCCCAGGTAGTTGCGCGGGCCGAGGATGATGCCCTTGCCGCCGTGGATGTCCATCGCGTCCTTGACCACCTGCGAGCCGACTTCGGTGGCGTGGTACTTCGCGATCGCGCTCGGCACCGAGGGCTTCTCGCCCAGGTCGACGGCGGCCGCGGTCATGCGCGACAGCGCGGTGATCGCGTAAGTCAGGCCACCGATGCGTGCGAGGGCTTCCTCGACACCCTCGAAGCGGCCGATCGTCATCTGGAACTGCTTGCGGATGCGGGCGTACGCGCCGGTCGCGGCCACGCCCATGCGGCAGCCGCCGGCGGCCGTGGACGGAAGCGAGATCGCGCGGCCGACCGACAGGCATTCGACCAGCATGCGCCAGCCCTGGCCGATCATCTTCTCGCCGCCGATCAGGTAGCTCATCGGGATGAACACGTCCTTGCCGCGCACCGGGCCGTTCTGGAACGGCACGTTGAGCGGGAAGTGGCGACGGCCGATTTCCAGGCCCGGGGTGTTGCGCGGGATCAGCGCCAGCGTGATGCCGCGGTCCTTCTCGCTGCCGAGCAGTCCGTCCGGATCGTGCAGGCGGAAGGCAAGACCGACGATGGTCGCGATCGGCGCCAAGGTGATGTAGCGCTTGTCGAAGGTCAGCTTGATGCCGAGCACTTCCTCGCCGTTGTGCTGGCCCTTGCAGACGACGCCGAAGTCCGGGATCGAGGTCGCGTCGGAGCCGGCGTGCGGATTGGTCAGCGCGAAGCAGGGGATGTCCTCGCCGCGCGCCAGGCGCGGCAGGTAGTGGTTCTTCTGTTCCTCGGTGCCGTAATGCAGCAGCAGTTCGCCGGGGCCGAGCGAGTTCGGCACGCACACCGTCGACGACAAGGTGCCGGACACGCTGGCGCATTTCGCGACGACGGCGCCGTGCGCCAGCGCCGAGAAGCCGAGGCCGCCGTATTCCTTCGGGATGATCATGCCGAAGAAGCGGTTCTTCTTCAGGAAGTCCCAGACCTGCGGGCTGAGGTCGGCGCGCACGTGGGTGGCTTCCCATTCGTCGTGCAGGCGGCAGAGTTCGTCGACCGGGCCGTCGAGGAAGGCCTGCTCCTCGGCGGTCAGCGCCGGCTTGGGTTGCGCCGCCAGCTTGCGCCAGTCCGGGCGGCCGGAGAACAGCTCGCCTTCCCAGCCGACGGTGCCGGCTTCGAGCGCGGTCTTCTCGGTGTCCGAGAGTTGCGGGGTGATGCGCTGGTACATCTTCAGGAACGGGCCCGAGAAGATCGCGCGGCGCAGCGGTCCGAGGTTGAACGGCAAGGCGACCAGCGCGAACAGGCCCCAGGCGACATAGAGCGAGATCGGATGCGCGCCGGCGAACAGGGTCGCGGCACCGAGGCCGAGGGCGGACAAGGCCGTCCAGGCGAGCAGGCCGAGGCGCAGGTGCGCGACGAGCACGGTGCTGAGCAACAGCGCGAGGAAGGGCAGGGTGCTGTTCATCGGAGTCTCCGGCGGATCAGGCGGTGCGCGCCGGCAAGCGGCGCAGGTAACGGGCAATGGTGTCGACGAAACGGTCGTTGGCGTCTCCCACGACCATGTGCGTGGCGTCGGCGATGCGTTCGTGTTCGGCGTGCGGGACGAGCTTGCGGAATTCGTCGATGGTGTGGTCCGAGACCACGTCGCTGCGCCCGCCCGAGACCAGCAGCACCGGCAGGCGCAGGGCGCTGGCGGCGGCCGTCAGGCCGGCGACGTAGCGCTCGCCGCCGTCGGCGACGGTGTCGAGCAGGCGCGGATCCCAATGCCAGCGCAGGCGGCCGTTGGCCATCGGCACCAGCATCTTTTGCAGGCGGCCGGGATCGTTGCGCTGGGCGCGGTGCGGCAGATAGGACGCGACCGCAGCACTGGCTTCCTCGACCGAGGCGAAACCTTCCGGATGGGCGCGCATGAAGTCGAGGATGCGGTTGACGCCGGCGCTTTCCCAGCGCGGCGTCACGTCGACCAGGACCAGGGCTTCGAACAGGCCCGGCTGCGCCGCCTCGGCCATCATGCCGATCAGGCCGCCCATCGAGGCGCCGATCCAGATCGGCTTGCGCGGCAGGCCGGCGGCCAGATCGGTGGCGTCGTCGACGAAACGCCCGAGTTCGTAGGCGTCCGCAGTCTGCCAGGCGCTGTCGCCATGACCGCGGCCGTCGAGTGCGAGACAATGGAAGCCCTCGCGCGCCAGCAGCGCGGCGGCGCTGGTCCAGGCCAGGCGCGACTGCCCGAAGCCGTGCGCGAACACCAGCGGGTGCGGCCCGGGCGCGCCGAAATGTTCGACCGCCAGCGCCAGGCCGTCGCGGGCAAGGAAGCGTCGCAGTTCGCGGGCAACCGGAGCTTCGGGCACGGCGACGAGGGCGGCAGGATTCACCATACGGCCGAGTATGGTCATGTTGCGTCGCGCTTGTCAATACGGTGGCGTATGGTGTTACGCTCCGTTGCCTGTTTCACGAATCGTCGACTTCGCCATGCCGCCACTGCAATCCGCCGATGTCCGTGCCGACCGCACCCGATTGTCCAGCGCCGACTGGGAAGCCGGCGCGCTCGACCTGCTGGCCGAGCAGGGCGTGGCCGCGGTCGCCGTCGAGCCCTTGGCGCGCCGCCTCGGCGTCACCAAGGGCAGCTTCTACTGGCATTTCCCGTCGCGCGAGGCCTTGTTGAAGGCGGCGCTGGAACGCTGGGAAAAGCTGGACGAGGAAACCGTGTTCGAACCGCTGGAAGAGATCGTCGATCCGGCCGAGCGCCTGCGCGAACTGTTCGTGCGCACCAGCAAGGAGATGCGTTCGCATGTGCTCTACAGCGAGCTGCTGAAGGCGCTCGACCATCCGGTCGTGCAGCCGGTGATGGCGCGGGTGTCGCAGCGCCGCATCCACTTCCTGATGCAGGCGTACCGGTCGCTGAACTTCTCGCGCAAGGACGCGATGAATCGCGCCCGGCTCGCATACTCCGCCTATGTCGGCTTCCTGCAGCTGATGCTGCAGCTCAAGCTCACGCGCATGAGCGCCGAGGAGTTCGATGCCTATGTCGGCCACGTCGTCGAGACGCTGATCCCGGCCGCCTGAAGCGGCCGCGGCCGCTCACTGGCTCATCCGCTTCACGTAGTCGACGACATCGCCCAGGGTCGGAGCGAGGTCGGCGCGGTCGCGCGCCAGCGCCGTCACGATCTGCGAATGGCCCACCAGCGGATAGGACTTCACCTCCACCGGCACGCCGACCGAACCGAGCAGTGCGGCCATCTCCTCGTTGTGGCGCGGCAGCACGATGATGTCCTGCTCCCCGCGCAGCAGCAGCATCGGCGGCTCGTCGCCGTCGACGAAATGGATCGGCTGGGTCTCCACGAGCTGGCCGTTGTCCGGGAAGATCTCCTTCATGCGCGGATTCCAGATCGGCAGGAAGTCGTAGGGACCGGCCAGCCCGATCAGGGCGCGGAAGTCGCGCGGCTTCAGGCCGACCGCGCCGAGCCAGCGCGCGTCGGTGGCGAGCATGGCGGCGATGTGGCCGCCGGCGGAATGGCCCATCAGGAACATCCGCGACGGGTCGGCGCCGTACTCGGCGGCGCGTGTCCTGGCGAAGGCCGCGGCACGCGCCGCGTCCTCGACGAAGGCGGGCCAGGTGACCTCGGGCGCGGTGCGATAGTCGGGGATCATGACCACGAAGCCCTGGTCGGCCAGGGCCTCGCCGACGAAGCGGTACCACTCGCGCTGGCCGTAGCGCCAGGTGCCGCCGTAGAAGAACAGCACCAGCGGCGCGTTCGCGGGCGCGTCGGTGGCTCGGTACACGTCCACGGCGAGCCCGCGTTCGACGTCGTAGAGCAGCGAGCGCGATTCGACCAAGGGCGCGTCGGCGCCGAGGTTGATGGTGCCGAAATAGGCCTGGTGGCAGCCGCCGAGGAAGGCGAGCAGGAGCAGCGGGATCAGTCGTGACATGGGAACCGGGGGCAGAGGGCATTCCTTTCC